>NZ_ALPT02000035.1 GCF_000292245.2 Alkalihalobacillus alcalophilus ATCC 27647 = CGMCC 1.3604
TGACCGACTCTTGTTTAGGAGCATTCTGTTCCTTTTTATCCGAAACATTCAAATAATTATGTAATAACGCCCTCCTACTTCCGAATCCTCCGCACTACTTAAAATCAATTATTTTATTTTCCTATTTTGTAGGTCCTTTAGACATAAGTCAAAATACTAAAAGAACTCACTTCCATCGTCTTCCATTATAAAAATCGTCCTATTTTTTCCTCCCTTATTTTTATATGATGGGTATTTTATCATTTAATAATTTAGTATTTTCTTACTACTATTAATATTCTAACCTAATTACTTTTCGTGAATCCGTGACTAAACTTATGACTGTAGTAACTATCCATTTTTTTCAATATAGTTAAAATTAAACTATAACACTCACCATTCTGTTCTATTAGCGATTCAATGTTTACGTTTATTTTTGTGCATTTATAAAATTTTTATTGAAGTTAATTTCTGAGGGGGAGTTACGAGCATGGAAAGGGTAGCAATTGATCTTGAATGGGTTTCACTAATAAAAGAGGCCAAACAGCTTGGGTTATCAATCGAAGAAATCAAGACTTTCTTATCAAATTCAGAAGTTTATGTGAGCAAAGAACCACCACCAGACACTAAACTATCGAAAATTATTTAATCACAACTCAAACTCATCCTTTTGCCAATGATGATTCAGGAATACACCTACTTCGCACACAAAAAAGCTACTTAAAAGACCGGCTGACCTTTTGAGTAGCTCAATTGAGCAGAAAAGCTATGTTCTTCTTTTTTATACTTTTATTTTTTCCGTGTTAATTACCCTAATCTCAATTGACGTTCCAATACCCGCTGTTGATTCCACAAAAAGCTCTCCCTCAAGTGCTTTTACCCTCTCCCTCATCGAATGCAAACCAAAACCAAATTCAACTTCTTCCACTCCTTTTCCATTATCAACTACTTTTAAGTAAAGTTGTTTGCCTGTTTGTTGGAATCGAACATAAAATCGTGTGCAATTGCCATGTTTAAGTCCATTAGTAAAAGATTCTTTTAAAGCTAGGATTATCATCTTTTTAATTTCGACTGAGGGAATAGACTCGGGAATATCTATTTGTGTATCAATGATTACCCCCGTACTTAGCTCTGTTTCTTGAATAACCTTATTTATCTCTTTTGCAAAATCGATTTCCTCTTCTGTATCGAATTGATTTAGAAGTTTAACAGAACGTCTAATTTCATTTAAACCTTTCCGAATTAATTGTTGTGATAGCTCTAGTTTCTCGATCGACAATTTTTCATTTTTGTGATAAAGACGTCGACTAGCTTCGGCTTGCACGATAGCTGTTGTTAACGTATGGCCAACAACGTCATGAATATCTCGAGCAATACGGTTTCGTTCCTCTAGAACCGATTTGGTTGCCAAAGTCTGTGCCATTTCTTTTTGTGTTTTTTCCAAATAATAGGTTCGACTTTTTACCTTTTCTTCTAATGATTCATTTAATACTTGCATTTCTTTATAAAGACGGGCATTCTCAATCGAAATAGCCGCTTGGTTCATTAAAAGGTTTAAGAGCGATATATCTTGTTTTGTAAAAGCATGTGTCGATAAGTTATTTTCTAAATAGAGAACACCCATTAATTTCTTATGGTGAGTAATCGGACTAATTAGCACAGACTGCGGTGTTTGTTCTTCGATATATTTGTCGTTATTAAACCGTGTATCTTTTGTTAAATTCTCAAAGACTATCGCCTTTCGTAGCTTAACGACATAATCAATTAGAGTTGTCGGGACTTTCCCATAAGAGTAGACCGGAATAGATTTTACAACTTCAATTGTCGTAATATCTTGCTTCACTTCTCCTCTCACTTCAATATATAATTGTTCCTCTTTTGCAAGAATTAAAACACCCGTTTCTGCTCCGGCATATTCTAAAACAATTTTCATTAAATGCTGCAAGACCTTTTCTAAAACAATCTCTTGTGACAGAACTTGGGAGGCCTTCATTAAACTAATTGTATCTATGGAGCCTACCATAAAGCTGTTATCTGTGATCGTTTTTGGCTTTTCAATATGAACAGACTGCCTATTTAATTCAACAACCAGTTCAGCCCCCCAAAATTGAAAATCATCATTTGCTTGCTGCAAATATTTATGTCCTAATGCTTGCTTTCCTTTTTCTAAATGAATCATACTCAACACTTGTTTAATCAAAGCTTCTTGATGGATACAATTTTGTTCCTTCGCTAGTTTAGCAGACTGTTTAAAAGATTGAATCGCTTTCTCATAAGATTGTTTCAATAAATAATAACAGCCTTCAATGATAAAATAGCGGCTCGCAAAATTGTCTGCACTTTGCTTTTTCCACTTTTTTATATTTTTTAAATAGGAACGAACAGTTTTAACATATTGTTTCCTTTCCGCTTTAGTCAAATCTTCAGATAAACAGATAGAAAGACTATGATAAACCCAGTACTCACACTGAGCTGAGCCTAACACACTATTTCGATCAGCAAATAAGAATTGACTTTCTTTGACCTCTTTTAAAGACTTTTCATATTCTTTCGTAACCGTCCAATAAAAGATCATTAACAAAGAAAAATAGGAAAGAGTGGTTTCTCTAGATTTAAACTGCTTTTTTAATCGTTTATAAACTGCCTCTATTTCTTTGCGTCGTTCTCTTGCCACTTGCACATCGGCTAATCTCTCAATAATTTTTTCTACTAGATTAAAATATTCAATAAACTCCTCTAGCCTTAAAAGCTGAGCTTTATGGCGAAAATCCTCGACATGTTTTAATAATGTTGGCACAGATAGTCCCATCATTAAAAAAGTATTAAATGACATGATTAAACATCCACCTGCAACGACTAGATTCCCTGCCTTTTTATTCATCTCGAAGCTATTTTGTAAATATTCAATCTTATTTTGAAGGGGTTCGCCCCAATGTTGAATAAAGCCTGAAAAAATAAAATGAGTGACTCCTTTTGTAAATGAATCTGCTTTATGCCCAACTCGTTCGTTAGCCCATTTTGATATTTTGTAAGCCCCCGAAAAGTCACTTAATCCCTCACTTAAAACCATCGCATACTGAGAGAGAATTAATGAGGAATTAGCCTGATTGAAGCTTGGATATTGGGCCTGCATCAGCTTTAATATATGTAGTGCATACAACTCACGTTTATATCCATATACAGCAATCCCCATTGCTTCAAGCATGGAAAAAATCATTTTTTCACGCTCACCATATTCGATTGGCAATTCTTCCTCCTGCTTGTCGATACGCCTCATCTTTAAACGTACCGTAACAAGTTCTTTAAAAATATGAAAACCGATCATTCTTTTAGGGAAGGAATAACCTAACAGAGATAATCCTTCTAGTGCCAAGTTAATCACTTTTTCTGGATCAACTAAATGATTGGTCATTTTAATTTCTATCGTAAGAACATCAATCTTTTCTTTTATGCTAGTCGCTTTTTCATAAAGCTCTCTTGTTAGGTCTTGGGCTTTTTTATTTTGAGCCACTGCATATAAACATCTCGCTTTACCAAGGAGTAATTGAAAGGATAAATGTGAAGATGTATCTCCTTCTAACCACTTTAATCCGTTAGCAAAATAAGTGTTAGCGCAATGATGAGCTTCTAATTCCAAATATCGCCTCCCTAAAATGAGATTGTACTCAGCCATTTCATTTTTCGTTTTTTCAGATAACTGTAAATTAAAACATTGATTAAAATGATCGATACTAGTAGAGAGTACTTGTCGTTGTGTATGCTTATTAAGCAATGTTTGCCCTATACGAAAGTGATTTTCTGCTTTTGTCTTATCGGACAAATGATTGTAGAGCGTTTGCCATATGTCTTCTTCCACGAACCTCATCACTTGAAAGAAATCAAACTCCACCTCTACCTTTTTAATTATTCCGGCAGCTTGTAATTGTTGAATACTATAATCAATAATCGCTTTTGGGATAGAAAGACCTTCGTATAATATATCGCTTTTAAATTGATACCCTATACATAAGCAATAACTTAAAATATCCTCTACTTGAGTCGACAGTCCACTCAGTTTAGTATAAATATACTTATCGTCTCCTTTCCTTTTAAGCGGTTCAATAAGAGGATTAATAAACGTCCAATATCCCCTTAGCTGATTAAAGACAAACTGCTCCTGTTTATATAAAGTTTTTACAGCTTGCTGAAGAAAGAGCTGATTGCCTTTTGTTGCTTCAAAAAGAGTATTTACAACCTCATCACTCATCATTTTTCCTAAGCTAAAGGATTGGCTAAGCCAAGGTTCGATTTGCTCTTTTGTAAAGGGATTTAAATTCACGATTAAATCAACAGCCCGATTCATAAAGAGACCTTGACGTACATCCTCTTTTATGGCTGTTTCTGCGTCGTGATCCGTTTGATAAGCAAAAATAAATAAAATATTAGCGAGACTATAAAAGGTTTGGGCATCCTTAAGGAGTTGATAGGAGGCTTGATCCATCCACTGGATATCATCAATTGAAAAGATAACTGGCTTTCCTTGCCCAGCTATACAAGTTAAAAGCGAATAAACAGCTTGTTTAAACGTTATTCTAGATTCTGTTTCTTCCATAATCGTTACACGGAGGTCGCTCTCGTCAACAATCAAATAAATATCCGAGAAAATTTCACCTATTCTATATAAGGAATCTCCTAATTCCTCTATAAAAATACGATTCCATTTATTAACCTCTTCTGTACCAGATGCTAAAACTCCATCAACAAAGCGGACAAACCCGTTTATTAAACCGTGGTACGGCTGATGAGCATTTCTCTTTTCGTAAACACCTTGGATAAAGTAAGCTTCTTTTGCAAACGGCTGAAAAGCCTTTTCAAGTATAGCTGTCTTCCCTGTTCCAGACTCCCCTTCAATTAAAACGACTTCTGTTTCGCCATCTTTTACTCTCTTAAAACAATTTTGTAATCTCACCACTTTCTCTCCATACCCATAAAGATGATTCGAGAAAATTAGATTTGTCGATTGATCTTCACTCCCTAGAATAAAGGGCTGATTGTTTTTTAAAATGGATGGTTCACTTTCTAATCTTTCACAATCCCGTATTAATCCAAATGCACTTTGATATCGATTATCAGGATTTTTTTCTAAAAGCTTCATCACAATCAACGAGAACACTTTGGGAACTTCTTTATTCAGTTCATGTGGTGGCAATGGCATTTTGCTAATATGGGCATGAATCCATTCTGTTTCGTCCTCTGTAATAAATGGTAATCTACCTGTCAACCATTGGTATAATAAAATACCTAGTGAGTAAAAATCACTTCTTGTATCGACTAATCGACCAACTCTCCCCGTCTGCTCAGGTGATAAATATGGAGCCATTCGTTTAATAATCGGTTGGATTGACGGTTCTGTCACCAAAGTCGATTCTTTTATAGAAAAGCAAAAATCCGTAAAAATCATTTTTTTAGTCTGTGGGAATATCATGATGGAGGAAGGTGTAATTGACTGATAAACATACCGATGTTGGTGTAACTGAGCGAGAATCACTGCTATTTCTTTCGTGATGGTTAAATAATCAAGGTGGGCTAACAAAGATCTCTTTATGTACAAATCTAGAGGAATCGCTCCAACATCTGGTGCCATTAAGTAAGGTTTTCTTCTAGCCGATTTTTCATAATAGAGTTTAAAATTTAAAGTTGCATCATCAGGTAATCGTGCACTAATGCTGACCGTCTGCTCTAACATATCTTCCTGGGCTTTTGAAGTTTGGTATAAGGTAGACATTTTAATTAAAACTTCATCATTTGTCTGTTCATCTAACGCTCGATAAATTATAAAATCTTCTGCATTCACAAGCGTTTCAATAAAATGATAACCCTCAATCATATCAAGACGCCCTTTCCTTTTATTAAAATTAATAAGACATAAATTGATTTAAGTAAATAATCGCCTGAGCACGGTCATTAATCTCAATTTTGCTATACACTTCACTAATATAATTCTTTACGGTCCCTTCACTAATAAATAAAGAATCAGCGATTTTTTTATTGCTAAAACCTTGAACAAGCAATTCAATTACTTCTTTTTCTCTTTTCGAAAATCGAATGCCTTTATCATTTATAAAATCTTGATTAAAGACTCGTGGTCTTTCAGGCTCATGCTGGGCAATTCTCTTTGCTAATTTTTTAGCAATTAAATTTGGCAAAATAATTTGTCCTTGATAAGCACTTCTAATAGAACTAATTAATTGATCATAATTCATGTCTTTTAACAAAAAACCTTCTGACCCATTAAGTAATCCAGAAATAATATAGTCATCATTTGCAAACGTTGTCAAAATCAATATTTTCACATCATTTAATTTAGACTTAATCTCTTTTAAACTATCGATTCCATTCATAATCGGCATTTGAATATCCATTAAAATTAAATCTGGTTGGGTTTGCTCAGCTTTTCTAATCGCTTCTTCACCATTTTCAGCTGTCGCAACTACCTCCATATCCTCTTCAAGTTCAATAATCGTTTTAAGCCCTTCTCTCATTAATGTTTGATCGTCAACAATCATAATGTTAATCCGCTTCATACCACTACTCCAATCACTAAAAAATTCAGAAAAAAAATCTTAAGAGAACTTAAGAAACTAATTCCGTCTAAACTGTTTATCCAACTGATTTTCAAGAATTTTCTTATTATAAGAATTATCATATTAGTAAATTAAATGTACTACATGTTAAAGAAGTAATCAATTTGATATAGGCATTTTTTAGTAATTACTTATAAGGATCAAAAAACTCAGCTAATAGAAAATATTCATCTATCGCTGAGTTTATCCATTTAATTATTTAATTGTGTGCCTAATTTCTCTAAATAAGTTGAAATCGTCTGCAACCCTTTATCAAAGTTTTCTAAATGAAAGTGTTCATTTGGAGCATGGAAGTTTTCCGATGGTAATCCGAATCCCATAAGCACTATCGGCACTTGGAGAATCCGGTCAAACGTTTCAACAACAGGAATGGAACCACCCATCCTTGTAAAGGCAACAGGTGCCGAATAAACCTCTTCATAAGCTTTTGCGGCAATTTGAAAAGCAGGATGGTCAACAGGTGCTGCAAAAGGTTTACCTGAATCAAAACGCTTCGTTGTCACCGTCACTCCTTTTGGGGTATTAGCAGCAATATGCTTCTCAATTAAGCTCGCAATTTCATCTGGATCTTGGGTTGGAACTAAGCGACATGTAATTTTAGCATGGGCTTCTGATGGAATCACGGTCTTAACTCCTTCCCCTTGAAACCCTCCGTATATTCCATTAATTTCGAGGGTCGGACGAATCCAAGTTTGCTCAATCATGGAATACCCTTTTTCACCAAATAACTCTGGAACTTCGAGCTCTTTTTGTAAATTCTCCTCATCAAAATTCAACTCTGCCATTGCGGCACGCTCATCCTTGTTTAACTCTTCTACTTTGTCATAAAACCCTGCAACGGTCACACGTCCTTCTGAATCTCTCATAGAATCGAGAATTTGGACAAGAGCGTGAATGGAATTCTGAACGCCGCCTCCATACAGTCCAGAATGTAAGTCGCCTTTTGCCCCTTTAACATCTATTTGTAAAGAGCTTAACCCTCTTAAACCAGAACAAATAGCGGGACGACCTTTCTCAAGCATTGGGGTATCTGAAATAACAAGTACATCTGCAGCTAGAAGCTCACGGTGCTCTTCCACAAATGAATCAAGGTGCACACTGCCGATCTCCTCTTCCCCTTCAATTAGAAACTTAACATTTACTGGTAGTTCTCCATTCACTTTCAATAATGCCTCAATCGCTTTGACATGCATAAACGTTTGTCCTTTGTCATCACTAGCGCCACGAGCATAAATTTTTTCATCTCGTATATGGGCTTCAAATGGCGGGGTTTCCCACAGTTCCACTGGGTCGACAGGCTGCACATCATAATGACCATAAATTAAAACAGTCGGTTTTCCTGCGGCATGTAACCAATCCCCATAGACAACAGGATGACCACCGGTTTCCATTAAACGTACATTCTCCACGCCTGCGTCCTTTAAAGAACTTTCCATCCATTCTGCCGCATGACGAACATCCTCTTTATGTTCAGATAAGGCACTAATAGAAGGGATACTCAAGAAATCTCCTAGTTCACTTAAATGCTTGTCCCTATTTTGTTGTAAATATGTTTTCACTGCTTCACTCATCTGGCTCATTCCTTTTTGAATAGTCTTTTTTTCATTTTACCATATTAATGAATTGTCTTTAGTGATTACGCTTACAAAACTTATTATGGAAAAAAGTAATGTTTATGGCTAATTAACTGTAGTAGTTCGACAACTGCCCACTCTTTCCTCAACACAAAAAGGGAACTGGCTTCAACACTAATGCATAAAAAGCCAGTTCCCCTTTTAAAAATGGTGCTTATTAGATTCTTAAATAGCTAATGAAACTAAAAAAACGTCAACTATTAAAACAAATGATCTTCCTTACCTTTTTATCACCGAAAAGGCCTATTCACTTTCTGCTAAATAGAGATTCGTATGGTCAATCATTTCTTCAACCGTACTACCAGAAATCGATGGATGTTCGGCCTCTGCAAATGGAACAACCCGATAATCGTATTCTTGACGAAGCACAAGGGTTGGCTCGATATGATAATTGTTAAGTTCAAACGTTGTCTCTTCTCCGATTGTTGTCTTTTTCACTTCAACTGAAGCGAGTCCGCCGATATCAGTATAATCGAATTCTTGACCACTATAAAAGTTTCCTAGTGAATAAAAGACAATCGTTTCATGGCCATCCTCTTGCTCAATTTTATCGATCGGTTGCAGCACGTGGGGGTGATGGCCAAATATAAGATCGACTCCCATTTCTGATAATTCATTTGCTAAACGGCGTTGTTCATCATTAGGTTCTAAGGCATACTCATCTCCCCAATGCATATGTACAATTAAAATATCGACCTTTTTACGAAGAGCGTTAACGTCTTGTTCAATTCTTTCTTCATCAATTAAGGCAACGACATCTTCATGACCATCGGGAACTGGGATTCCATTCGTTCCATACGTGTAAGCTAACACACCGATTTCAATTCCTTCTACATCCACGATTCGGTCAGTTTCACGATCTTCTGTATCCCGATATTTTCCTACATAGTCGATACCAATCTCGTCATAATAATCGATCGCTAGCTCAATCGCTCTGACACCACGATCTAACGTATGATTATTCGCCCCTATTAACATATCGACACCATAAAATTGGAGTTCACGTACAATTTCCTGTGGACTATTAAAAGCTGGATAAGTGGACAACCCAATTTCTATCCCACCTGGAATCGATTCTTGGTTCGCCATTAAAAAATCAGGTTTTGCCAACATTGAAGCTACATTTTCTAACATTGGATTAAAGTCATATCCGTCTTCCACTTCGGCTCTCTCATAAGCCCGTTCATGTAATAAGATATCACCAATGGCTCCTATCACAATCGTCTTTTCTTCCTTTTGGACGATTTCTTCCTCCTCATCCATTTCAATGATGCTTGATTCTGTTTGCTCATTAGAAGGAACCGTTACTTGCTCATCTTCACTCAAACTAATCGTTTCTTGACACCCTAAAAGAAGAACAGCAATGAAAGAAAGAAAAAAGACTACTTTTTTCTGCATTTAGAACACACCTTCCGATTCTTTTCATACACCATTATTCGACTTTATGATTCAAGATTCCTGTTCTTTAGGTAATTTTGTATTATTTTGTAAAGAAAGCACGTCATAGGCATTGTTGTCCCTCTACTTCCAATAAAATAAAGACCACGCTTAATAACCAAAATAAAAAACCCTATTATTAAATAGAGTTTTTATTATGCTTTTTTCCCTTTTTAGCTTTACATCATACCATTTTATTTATAAAATTTTTGTACCATTTTCGACCTGATGTTCTGGTTTTAATAAAACGACGTCCCCTTCATTAGGAACTGCGCCTAGGACTAACACTTCCGATTTAAAACCCGCGATTCGTCGTGGTGGAAAATTTACGATTGCAATAACCTGTTGACCAACTATTTGTTCAGCCTTATATCGTTTTGTAATTTGAGCACTTGAAGATTTAATCCCTAATTCATCGCCAAAGTTAATTTTCAATTTTATTGCGGGGATCTTCGCCTCCGCAAAAAAATCGGCTTCTACTATCGTTCCCGTTCGGATATCAAGCTCTAAAAAGTCTTCAATCGTTGCCATTTGTGCCCCTCCTTTTTTCAAGTGTACTGAAAGGGAGGGCACTTGTTCAAGTACTTGTCATTCATCCATTGTTATTCTCTACTTTTTGACAATCGGCATCCAAATTTCCGTCCTATAATCATGAGCTGTGACATCGCCAGCTGGATAAACTTCCAACTCTGGTTTGTTCGCAAGTTCATAACCAGTTGAAGGTAGCCACTCAGAGAAAATTCTTCCCGTCACTTCCGGAACCGCTTTAGCTGCTGGTCCGACCGCCTCAAAGACTGCCCAAGTAGCTGCTGGTATCATTTCTTTCACATAACCATTAGGCACCTTTTCCCCGGCACGTATTTCAACAGCAATCATATAATCAAATTCTTTTTGCTCTTCATCAAAGTTTAAACAAACACCTAAATACCCCAACTCAGTACAAACTTTTTCTAACTCTTCACTAGATCCATCCGAATTAAATTCATTCCAAAACAACGGAATTTTTTGGTGGTTCTCTCCATTTTCGGTGCTAATTCGAATGCTCTTCCCCACAACCTCCATCTTACCTTTTTCTAAAATTTGATAATTCATATCAATCGCTCCTTTGATTTGAAGTTGAAAGGAAATTTTCGGATAAGCAGACAACTTAATCCCATTTTTCCTCACCTGACTTGGGGAAACCCCGTGTAACTTTCGAAAGGCTCTTGTAAAAGCTTCAGGCGAATCGTAACGATATTTCATTGCGACATCAATCACCTTTTCTTTAGAAGAGAGTAGCTCTTGTGCCGCTAATGTTAATCTTCTCCTCCGAATATATTCGGCAACCGTTACCCCAGTGAGCATATAAAACATTCGTTGATAATGAAACTTTGTAAAATGAGTGATTTTTGCCAATTCTTCTATTTCAATTTTCTCCTGAAGTCGACTTTCTATATACTCAATACTGCTTGAAAAATTGGTCAAAGCTTCCACAATATCCTCCCCTTCGCGTTTCATCTTAAACGATTCACTTGTTGATATCCTGACTGTATGTGCTCTCTCCTATCAGTTTCATTTTCTCATCAATCATAATTAAATAAAACTCATATACTATCCCATTTATCGATAAATTGTCGCATTAATTAGAAAAAAAATTCATATATTGTACTTGACACTAAGAATGATATTCATTATCATTTAATTTAAAGTTGATATTGATATTCATTATCATTTAAAATTCGTAAGGAGGAGTTTCTCTGGTTAAGAAATCTATTTTTCTTTTTTTACTTGCCTGTTTGTACCTTACAGGCTGCTCCTCTGCACCTGATCATAATGTTCATTCCGATCCAGCCGCCTCTTCAGAGTCTGGATTTACGATTACCGATTTTGCTAATCAATCTCATTCATTTAATGAAGTACCCGAACGAATCGCGGCTTTAAGTAATGGTGAGATGGATATTATTTATGCACTTGGAGCAGAGTTAGTAGGACGACCAAACTCAAGTGGTCCCCCTTCAATAGAAGAAGCAACGGAAGTGACCCAGGTAGGTTCTACACATGAAGTGGACCTTGAAAGAATCACCTATGTTCAACCGGATGTTGTCCTTGGCCATTCGCAAATGAATTTAAAAGACGTTCCAACGATTGAAAGTCTTGGAGCTAAAATGGTGCTGACGCAAGCTCAATCCATTGAAGACATTAAGCAACAAATACATTTATTTGGTGAGATGTTACAAAAAGAGGAGCAAGCTGAGCAATTAATTACAAATATGGAAGAGCATATTTCAAACTTATCTGACACACTTCCCGAACAAAAAACACGTGTTCTCCTTATTTACGGGGCACCGGGTACGTATATGGCCGCTTTGCCGAATTCATTAAGCGGAAATTTACTTGAAGTAGCTGGTGGTGAAAATATAGCCAGTGATTTTCAACAATTAGACGCTTATCCACAATATGCTCAATTAAATACGGAAAGAATTATTGAAGCTGAGCCCGAATACATTCTTTTGATGAGTCACGGAAATTCTGATGAAGTGAAAGCAGGCTTTTTAAAAGAAATGGAACAAAATGCAGCATGGAATAATTTAGACGCTGTCAAAGAAGGAAGAATTGATGTTTTACCATCAGATCTGTTCGGGTCAAATCCTGGCACTAAGGTCACCGAGGCCTTGGATATTCTTGTTGAAATATTTCGTTCGATAGAAAGCGATGAATCACCATGAAAAACCGTTCACGAAGACGGAAGGGCTTAATTATCTTTGCCCCTCTGCTTCTAATAATCGTCTCCTTATTTGGATTAACCTATGGTTCTGTCTCAGTACCATTTACCGAAATATGGCGTGTCCTTACTGGCAATGAGCCATCGATTTACCAAACAATCTTAGTTGATTTACGACTTCCTAGAATCCTGATTGGGCTTTTAGTTGGGGCATGTCTAGCCGTTGCTGGTTGTATATTACAAGGTGTGATGAGGAACCCACTTGCTGACCCTGGGATTATCGGGGTTACGGCTGGTGGTGGGTTAATGGCTAGTATGACCATGCTTGTTTTTCCACACTTAAGTTATATGTTGCCTATTTCAGCCTTTCTTGGAGCTTTTGTCACAGCAATGATTATTTACTTTCTCGCTTGGGATAAAGGGGCCTCTCCTCTAAAAATCATTTTAGCAGGGGTTGCGATTAACGCCCTTGTAGGAGCTGTTCAAAATGGACTGATGGTTATTTTTAGTGACCGAATTCAGTCAGTCATTCCTTGGCTTGCAGGTGGATTAAATGGGCGGAGCTGGTATCATCTTGAGTTTATGGCACCGTACGCAATTGTTGGACTCTTGTTGTCTCTTTTAGCCATTAAACCAGCTAATCTCTTATTATTAGGAGATGATTCTGCTAAACTACTAGGCCAAAAAGTAGAATTACAACGGTTTTTACTTATCACATTAGCCGCTTTTTTAGCAGGGGCTGCCGTAAGTGTCGCTGGACTAATTGGCTTTGTTGGACTCGTTGTTCCTCATGCAATTAGGCTGTTAATTGGTGAAGATTATCGTTATCTTCTACCATTGTCCGCTGTTTACGGAGCGATTTTAGTTGTGTTAGCTGATACGATTGCTCGCTCTTGGTTTGACCCAATTGAATTACCTGTCGGTGTATTGCTGGCAGCATTAGGGGCACCATTCTTTCTTTATCTATTAAAGAAAAGGGGGTTGATGTAATGGAAAAAGCGATTTATGCAAAACAAATGAACGTACATATTGGCTCCTTTACTTTAAATAACATTAATGTTGAGATTCCTAAAGGAAAAATGACCGCTATTGTTGGTCCAAATGGGTCAGGTAAATCAACTTTCCTTAAAGTCATCTCCCGATTGGTCAAACCTGAATTTGGTGAAGTAATGATTGAGCAAAAGGAACTAGATGCTTATAAAGCAAAAGAGTTTGCCCAAACATTAGCGATGATGCCTCAATCTAAACAATCTTTACCTAATTTAACAGTTAAAGAGTTAATCCAATATGGGCGCTCCCCTTATAAACGCTTTTTTGAACATCATACAAATCCAGAAGATCAAGAGATTGTTGAATGGGCGATGGCAATAACTGGTACAGTCAAACATAAAGACCGATTCTTTCACACTCTTTCAGGAGGGGAACAACAAAAAGTTCGGATCGCATTAGCTCTCGCCCAAAAAACGAATATTCTTTTACTTGATGAACCGACAACATTTTTGGATATTACTCATCAATTAGAATTAATGGAATTACTTGAGGAAGTTAATGTCAACCATGGTATGACGATTGTAATGGTTTTACATGAATTACAACAGGCTGCAGCCTATTGCCACCATTTAATAGCCATGCAAAAAGGAATGGTCGTCTCTACTGGTCCACCGATAGAGATGTTAACACCTTTATTTTTAAAAGAAATCTATCAAATTGAAGCCAAGATTATTTATGAGGATAACTACCCTCTCATTGTGCCTTTAAAAGGGCAATATCATCTTTCTCAACAAAAACAAGCATTGTAGCTACTAGATTCAAAAAAATAAATAGATCCTTTAGGAGGAATGTGAAAATGGTTATTGTAACAAACAAATCCAAAATTACAAAAGGTAATGGTGACAAGTTAATTGAGCGTTTTAAGAAAGTTGGGCAAGTTGAATTTATGGAAGGCTTTCTCGGTTTAGAAGTTTTATTTACACAAAATACTCGTGATTATGATGAAGTATCCGTTGTCACTCGTTGGAATTCAAAAGAGGATTTTAAAAACTGGACGAAAAGTGATGCTTTTAAAGCTTCACATACAAAAAGAGAAATTCCAGATTATATTATTGAAAATAACATCAGCTTTTATGATGTTAAAGTGGTAAGAAACCCATTAACTTCTGGTGATACCGATTTAGAAGCTGCTCAATAATAAAGAGAGCGTATCCTTACTAAGACGGTCTCAAAAAGTCATTTGACCTTTTGAGACCGTCTTTTTTTACGTGATAGGAATTTTAGTAGTTTTATTGGTAATGAAATTAAGGGATTCGCAGGATTTCAGTGCGTATTACTCTTTATTGGTAATGAAATTAGCCGACTCACTTGATTTCAGTGCGTATTTTGCTTTATTAGTAATGAAATTAATCGACTCACTTGATTTCAGTGCGTATTACTCTTTATTGGTAATGAAATTAATCGACTCACTTGATTTCAGTGCGTATTACTCTTTATTGGTAATGAAATTAGCCGACTCACTTGATTTCGGGGCGTATTTTGCTTTATTAGTAATGAGATTAGTCGACTCACTTGATTTCAGTGCGTATTACTCTTTATTGGTAATGAAATTAGCCGACTCACCGGATTTCAGTGCGTATTACTCTTTATTGGTAATGAAATTAGCCGACTCACCGGATTTCGGGGCGTATTTTGCTTTATTAGTAATGAGATTAATGAAATCACGGGGTTTTTGGCTCGAATCACGACTTTTACTTCCCTAACCCCTAAAATGAAAAAACGGTTTTAAAGGGTCTATTTTCCCCTTCAAAACCGCCTTCCTTCTATCATCAACATTAACTTCTTGGTATAAGCTTGCCGTGCACGACTAAACGCCCTTCATGTCGATCTAATTGATAATCACAGGTTGAGAGTGTGATAATTTGATCGCCTGCTTCAATGTCTATTGAGGGTTCAATAACAGACCTGGCTTGGATTTCATTAAGAAACTCTTGATAATGTTCTTCATCTCGGAAGTCTGTCTCAATATAATAAAAGTCAGTTGTGGTCACATAAGCGGCAAATACTTCAACCTCATAACTTTCATAGAGAGTATCATAGGCAAATACTTGGTTACTCTCGTAAAACTCTTGCTCTAAGTAGTTTTTTAGAGCAGCAAACATTGTACCATCTTTCATACGATGTCCATACAAAATGGTATGCTTATCCTCCACATTAGCATCAACTTGGTTACGGTAATCCATAAAAATAGAGCCCGCTCTCGTTTCTTCTAATAAATAATTCCTAAATAAATAATAATCATTATCCTCGGCTTGTAAAACAGGATAGTCAATTTTCGTATCATTAACCGTAATCCAAGCGACAATGTCTTCATTCAATTCCAATAATGGTTCAAAAGAAGAACGCCTTTTGCTAGAATCCTCCCACACCTCCACACTTGGCGTATACACATCTTGAATATCGGCAAGCACCCGTTGATTTTGGTAATAATCTAAACCGATTGATAATAATTGATAGCATGAAAAAAGAAATACACCTAAACAAACGATCGTTACCAATCTATTGAGGAAACGCCTCTTTTTCTTTTGAGTCTTCTTCAACCCACTCACCTTCTTAAATACCGATCGGGACAATATATAGTCCACTTTCCTCATCATTTTTCACATCTGCTTTTACACCATAAATATCTCTTACGCTCTTTGAATTAATGATTTCAGCTGGTTCGCCTTCCATCATTTTCTGTCCATCTTTTAAAACAATTAAATGGTCACTATAACGAATCGCTTGGTTTAAGTCATGTAACACCATCACGATAGTCATGCCATGCTCTTTATTCAAACGTTTGATTAATTCTAAAATCTCCATTTGATGATACATGTCTAAATAAGTCGTCGGTTCATCTAAAAATAAGCTTGGGGTCTTTTGAGCAAGAGACATGGCGATCCAAACGCGTTGCCTCTCACCACCTGAAAGTTGATTTAAAGTCATTTTTCTTTTCGATTGCAAGTTGGTACATGTAATTGCCCAATCAATCGCTTCCTCATCTTCTACTCGCTGAGACTGAAACATTCGTTTATGCGGAACTCTCCCAAACGCAATTAACTTTTCAACCGTCATATCTTGAGGTGCTTCATTCTGCTGATGAACAACCGCTAATTTACGAGCAAATTCACGAGCTGAATACGTCTGGATCTCCTTTCCATCCAAAAGAATATTCCCATCTAGCGGATTTAAGTTCCGAGACATAATATTAATAAAAGTCGATTTCCCAGAGCCATTTGGTCCAATAATTGTCGTAATCTTTCCCTTCTCTACTTTTGCACTTATATTATTAATTTGTGACTTTTCTTTTATATAAGCGAATGTGACATTATTAATTTCCATTGAGTTTATCACTCCTTCTAAGTAAAAAGATCAGAAACGGCCCCCCAATAATCGACATGATAATCGAAGCTGGGATTTCATTCGGAGCAATAACCGTCCTCCCTAAAGTATCCGCTAAAAGTAGCAACAATGCACCCGCTAATGCGGTAAATGGTAAGAGTACTTTATGATCCGACCCGACTAATTGCCTTGCGATATGTGGGATAAGTAAGCCAATAAAAGCAATCAAGCCGGCAACAGCTGTTGAAACCGCAGCTAATAAGACCGCCACACTTGAAACAATTAACCGTGAACTTAAAACCGATACCCCTAAATTTCTCGTTGTTTTATCTTGTAGGACAAGTAGATTACAAACAGCAAACAAGGACATAGCCAAAATTAAACCGATTGAACCAAACGTTACCATAATCTCGACATCACGCCATGTTTTCATCACCAGTGTAGAAGTAGTTGTTGGGCTAATACTCGTTACCGTATAGCTTCCACGATAATTAAACGTATCACTTAATCCACTAAAGACAGCGTTAATAGCAACCCCTACTAAAATTAAACGAATCGGACTTAATCCCGATTTCCAAGATAAGCTATAGACGAGAAAACAAGCGATCGCTCCACCGATAAAAGCAAATAATGGCGACCCAAAATATAAAGTTGGAAAAAAGCTAACCGCTAAAATCGACACAAAGCCAGCACCAGAAGAAATGCCAATAATTCCGGCATCAGCTAATGGGTTTCTCATAACCGCTTGCAATAGAGCTCCAGAGACGGCTAAAGCTGCCCCAGCAAATATGGCAATGATAATTCTTGGTAAACGTAAATCACGTATGACCGCAACCTCATCGTTAGTACCAGATAGCAATCCCGAAATGAGTTCCCCTAAACTCACTTGGATACTTCCTGTCAAGGCTGAATAGACGGTCACAACAAGTAATAATAAACTTACAATTGAAAAACTCAGCACTTTCTTTTTCATTTTTTCGACCCTTCTATCTGTTTGAGTTCTTATTCATAAAGCATTTCAACTAATTGCTCCATTGCCTCGACAACAGCTAGATTACCTGTTGTTGGGAACAGTTCCTCTTCCAAGTCAAATACTCTTCCATTTTGAACTGCACTAAAATGTTTCCAAATATCATCAGTAGCAAATTTTTCATCAAACATCTGAATGACCTCATCTGGCATACCATGGGCCGCTCTTAAAATAATATCTGGATTTGCTTGCTGTAAATATTCTGTATTAGAAGCTAAATACTCAACAGACTCCCCTTGAACGATATTTTCACCACCAGCACGTTTTACGAGATCACCAATATAGGAATGCTCCGTTGCTACTAAATAACTCCCTGGAACTCCAAGTAAAATTAAAACAGAAGGGGCTTCTTTATCCTTCACTTTGCTTTCAACAGCTTCTAATTGAGCTACAATGGTCGTAACTAGCTCATCTGCTTGCTCTTGCCGATTAAACTTCTCTCCAATCAGCTCTATTTCCAGAAGCATACTTTCCAAGCTTTGAAAATCTAAAAAGGTCGCCTCTAAATTGACTCTTTTAAATACTTCTTCTAAATCAGTCTGTAAAGTCGTAACGGAATACACTTCTGTTGGTGTAAGTGACTTAACAAGCTCCATATCAGGACTCATCGGATTTCCAACCTGTTGAACATCTTCATATTGTTTTGGCAACGTTTTATAGCTTGTTGGAATACCAACTAAATCTATTTCCAATTCCGCAAAAATTTCCGTAGCCGCTACGGTCGTCGAAACAATTTTATGCTCCTGCTCTATATCTAAAACAACTTGCTCATTCTCTGTTTCCAAAACTTCATTAGAACAGGCAAAAAGAACGAAGGAGAGCAACGCCACCCAAACCATTAACATCAAACTCTGCTTAAACCTCATCGACTTCACCCTTTCTGACTAAATGTAAATCTCATCTGTCCATTTAAAATAAGAAGAAGGCTGAGACAAAAGAGTTTTGACTAATGAGAAATCCGAACTTATTAATCATTTAGCCTAGTGCACTTGCTCAGCTAAAGTTGTCTTTTGTTCGTAACTCATTTAAACCCTTTCGTTTTGTCCCAGCCTAATTACTAATTCGTACCTTATAAAGTTCCTAATCTATACTTTCTTACTAACCAAAAGGCTGATGAAATAAGGGTTACTACTAGTAAAGCAATCATAAGATAGCTTGTCGTATCCGCTGTTTTGGCGTTTTCTGTTTGATTACTTGTTTGAGTAGGGTTCTTTTCTTCATCATTACGATCATAATTTAAGCCATTTTGCTCTTCGGACCCTTGGTTCCCACCGTTACCATTACCTTCATTTGTTCCACCATTCGTATCATCATCTGAATCAACATCTTCTTGCTCTGGTACAAAATCTGATCCAACGGCTTTAATGCTCGCAACATCAAAAGCAAACTGGACTTCGTATTTTCCATCGTAGAAAATTGGCTCTTCAAAATAAACTTCCGTATAGGCATTTAAAACTTGGGTTAAGTCTGCTACTTCAAATCGAACAGCTCTTGTATCGGCATCCTTATTCTCTGAAACAACCTCTGCATCCACATATGAGCCATCTACTTCAGTTTGGAAGACTTTAATCCAATCACTATTTTTTAGTGTCATCGTGATAAAGTTTTGCTCATTTTCAACCGTTAATAACGCTGGCTTTAACGTATATTCATCCATAACCGAAATGTCTGTAGTATCTTTTTTATAGACAGAAAAATCGATGGAATAAGTACCGTCCTCTAATTCCTCCCCATCTTCATTACCTGGGTTTGGAGTAGGATTCGGGTTTGGATTTGGATTTGGATTTGGATTCGGAGTAGGATTTGGTTGTGGATCCGTTTCTGGATCTGGTGTAACGACCGGACTCCCCTCTTCATCTACAAGACTTTCTCTATCAAATTGGAATTGTACTTCATAACTACTACTATAGTTTATTTCTGGAATCACAACTGTCGTAAAGGCATTTAACTTCTCATCTAAATCAGCTAGGTTAAAGCGAACCGTTCTAGTATCTTGCTCTAGATCTTCTTCTACAACCTCACTGTCTATTAAAGCTCCATCTTGTTCCGTTTGGAAAACTGTAATCCAATTACTGTTCGTTAAAGTTAAGTCCACGAATTGATTTCCATCTTCTACCGTTAGAGTAGCTGGTTTTACGGTATATTGATCCATAACCGAAATCTCATCAGTTCCGTCCTTTAACACAGCAAAATCAATTTGATATTTTCCATCTACTAATGATTCTGGCTCTTCAGGAGTAGGTACAACTGGTTCTTCAATTTCTTCTTCTTCAAGCAATTGAGCTGTTTCAAAATCAAGGCTTAAACGAAAGGCTTGGGTATTTCGATAATTAGCTGCTGGAACAAACATGTCCACTTCTGCTTGGATCACTTCAATTGAATTGGCCAACTCAAACTTTACAATTCTCGTTAGCTCTTCTTCATCTTCACTCACGACTTCTCCACTTATCATTTCACCATTGTTTTCTAATCGTAAGCCCGTAATAAAACTACCCGGCTGTTCGATGACACCTAATAATAATTCAATCTTGTCATCCTCAACTTTTATAGTCGCAGGATTAGCTAAATAACGTTGCATAGAAGAATCGTTATCCTCAGTAGCATGAAGTGCACGAAACTCGATTGAATATGTACCATTTTCTAATGACACTTCTTCAGGACTTTCTGGACTCTCATTCTCGATTTCTTCTAAACTATCTAAATCAAATGCTAAACGGAACTTTTGGGTGTTTTCGTAAATCGTACCGTTACCCATAAGCACTCTCATATCAACTTCTGCCGCAACAGGGTTATTTAAGTGATCTAGCTCAAATTTTTCAACTCGAACTTGATTAGGCTCCCCTTCTACTAACTCGCCGCTTTTAAATTCGCCATCATATTCAAGACGTAAATCTGTAATCTGTCCTTGCTCATCTAACACTTCTAATAAAGCATATACTTTCTCATTTTCGACGATTAAGGTAGCTGGGCTTGCGATATATCTATCCATTGAAGAAGGACGGTCATCTGTCGCATGTAAGGCAGAGAATGCCACAGCATACGTACCATCTTTTAATTCTGGAGTTTCTACTTCTTCTCCTGGTTCTTCTGTTCCTTCTTCAGGAGTCTCTACTTCCTCTCCTGGTTCTTCTGTTCCTTCTTCAGGAGTCTCTACTTCCTCTCCTGGTTCTTCTGTTCCTTCTTCAGGAGTTTCCACTTCTTCTCCTGGTTCTTCTGTTCCTTCTTCAGGAGTTTCTACTTCTTCTGGTTGCTCAACATTGATTTCTTTAAGACTCGCTGCATCAAATTGAACTTGAACCGTATATTCGTTATCGTAATGGAAATTAGGAATACCTGTTATAACAACATGTGTAAAGGCATCTAAACTTTGATTTAAATCTTCAATTGGGAAACTTACAACCCGTGTATCATCTTCAGTATTTTCTGAGACAAGTCCCGCATCAACAAACTGTCCACCTCGGTCAGTTTGGAATACTTTAATCCAATCACTATTTAATAATGTTAGATGAACCAGTAGTTCTCCATCTTCTACAAATAAAGAAGCTGTATTATTTACATAGTCATCCATGACCGATGTCTCAGTCGTTCCATCTTTGTAGACGACAAGGTCAATCTCGTACTCCCCATTTAATAGTTCTTCATTCGTACTCGTCTCGGCAAAAGCGGTTGATAGAGTACTAGAAAACACAATTAAAAAGACTGAAAAAACAATCATTAATTTCTGTAACTGCTGTTTCAAATGAAGCTACCCCCTTTTTATATTTTTTGTGCGTTAAAATTTCGCATTAATACAAATCCTGTTAAGGCAATTAAAATGATAAAAATTACAATTTGTGTTGTATCACTTGTTTGAGGGTTAGAAACGTTTTCTGAAGCGACATTGTTTGTAGCTGATGGTGATTGCGACCCACTCACCACTTCTTCCGTTTCTGACTCACTGTTGCTAGAACTTGCGTTTGTGTTGTTATTCTGAGGAACACTTAACGCTTGTAAACTATTTTGATCAAAAGAAAAACGAACGGTATAACCATGGTCATAATTGATGTCTTTCACGATTACATGGATGTTAGCAGCTAACGGATTAGATAAGTCACTTACTGGAAATTGAACCGTACGTTTATCATTACTTTGATCCGTACTTAAAACTCGTACATCCTGATTATGGACTTTAAACTCTGTTACCCACGAACTATGATTAATCGTCATCTGAACGTCCATCTTTCCATCCTTAACGATTATCTTTGCTGGCTTTTCCCAGTAATCATTAGCAATCGATGCGGAATCATTGTCCGAATGAAGCACCGTATAGGAAATTGAATATTCGCCATCAGCTAAATCAGTTGAGGCATTTGTGCTCATTGGCATAAGCGTTGTTGCTATTAAAGCGATTAGTAATAAAAATGGTAAAAATTTTTTAACCTTCACTACCTTTCCCTCCCTAATTCATTAATATTGATTATTATTCTCAATTAAAAATAGACAAAAAAATAAGCACTTACTCCTGAATTTGATTATCATTCTCAATTGATTGATAAAAAAAATATTGCTTCATTCAAGCACCTTACTTACTCATAGCCCCTCCCCTCACTATGATTAAGCCTTTCCTTTTTATCTTACTTAGAATGATAATCATTGTCAATTAAAAAATAGGATATTTGTTCCTTTTCTATTTGCTATAACATAGGAATACAAATAAATTAAACATAAAAGGCTCTCAAAAGCTATTACTAACTTTTGAGACACCTCTTTCTTTAGTTTCCATCTGGACTCACTTCGACTGAACTACCATCTGAACGAATGTAAATATGTCCATCCTTTTCAGTCACATAGACGTCAATCCCTTGTCCCACTAGCCTTTTATATACTTTTTTCCAATTAGAAGTATTAGAGCTTATGATCGCATATTTTGGGTTAGCCATTTCAATAAAATCTTTAGATGAGGAGGTTCGGTGCCCATGATGAGGAATATGAAGGACATCCGCTTGTAACTTTATACCATATTCCTCAATCAATTTAGCTTCTGTCGGTTTATAAATATCGCTTGCTAAAAGAAAGGTATTATTTTGATACGTTACTTTTAAAACAAGAGCTAATTGATTTATCTGTTTCGTTGACCATTTTTTCTTATTCAGTATCTCTCCTGGGTTCAACACTTCAATTTCGACCTGAGAGCCAAGTTTGAATGTATCTCCCTTTTTTAAATAATCGACATGAATTTGTCTTTTCGCTAAAAGTTGGTGGAATGCTTGATTCACTTTTGAAACAACGGGAATTTCTGGCATATAAAAATGGTCAATTCCTCGACTGCTAATCAGTGAAAAGAAGCCTCCTATATGATCATGATGAGGATGAGTAGCAACTGCATAATCTAATGACTCGACCCCTAACCTATCTAATAACTCATTTAATTGATCACCCATGTTTACATTACCTGAGTCTATCAACAATGTTTTCCCTTCCGGACTTTTTATAAGGATGGAATCACCCGATTTTTCCTTATCCTTTAAATTAAAATAACGAACTGTTAAAAGTTCATGGTCGGCATCTACTTGAAAAAACGCTCCCACATCATCTTCTGCACTTGCCTCTGGAACAATTGTCCCTTCGTCTCCTTGTGTCAAAACAATAAAACCTACGAGCAAAATCGAAGCAAAAACACAGAGTTTTAGCAGGTGAGTTCGTGTTATTGACTCCATTTTATCCCTCCCAACAGTCATTCTTTCTTTTATTATTTGAAGCGTTTAACCATTTATACATATGACTCTTTTTCCTATAAACAAAAAAGCCTAAATCGTCATTATATAATGATTGGATTTAGACTCCGTTTATTTAATTTGGCCTTTTCAAGGTAAACGAATGATCAACTTCCATGTAGTCGTTCCCCGCTAATCTACCTACTGCCTTTAATAATTCCTGACTCACTCTTCCTTTTTTATAAATGTTCTCATCGATATGAAACTGAACAATTTTTCCGATAAAAAAATCAACGCCCGGTTCTCCGTTACTTTTATTTAACGGTAAGTATGTTTCCAATTCACATTCAAATCGAACTTTCGCTTCTGCAATACCAGGCACATTAATTTTATCGCTTTTTATCGGGGTTAATCCGAACTTTTTGACCTCACTTTGATTACGTGGTAATCCTTCTGCCGTTAAATTTACTTTTTCGACATTATCACTATCGACAATATGAACAACAAATTGCTTTCTCATTAAAATATGTTCAGCTGTATCCTTTCGTTCTCCCCCTTTTCTCCCGACCGAAATCGAGATTCTTGGTGGATCAGATGAGACAACATTAAAGTAACTGAACGGTGCGGCATTTAATGTACCATCGACAGCTTCAGTCGTGACAAATGCAATCGGCCTTGGAATAATACTCCCAATTAAAAACTTATACTTTTCTCGTTCAGACAATGAGTTTGGATCGATTGATAACATAAGCTCGCTCCTTTTCGTTTAATCTAGCTCCCTCACATCAAAAGGAAGGAGTTCACGTTCAATTTTAGCACGATGTGACTCATATTGGGCTGGCAACATCAATTTTGCTCCCATCGTTTCTTGAGATTCATCATGAGCAAAACCTGGGGGATCCGTTGCAATTTCAAATAAAATTTCACCATGCTCTCGAAAATAGATCGCATTAAAATAGTTCCTGTCTTGCACAGGGGTAACGCCGTATCCATTGTTTCGAACATAGTTCTGCCATTCTAATTGGTCCGCATCATCACTAGCACGCCAGGCAATATGATGAACCGTTCCAACGCCCATTTGTCCTCGACCGACAGCGGTTATGTTCAGATCAATTGTATTCCCGATCTCACCAATCGATTTAAATCTCATCCACCCTCCCTCTTCCCCAACTTTTTCTAATCCCATAACTTCTGTTAACATTTTTTCCGTTTCATGTGGACGAGTAGATAATAAGGTAGCCCCACCAAAGCCTTTAATCGCAACATCGGACCCGATTTTTCCAAATGTCCATTTACTGGCCTTTCCTTCTTCTCTTTCAACTAGTTCTAGCTTTAAACCATGAGGGTCCGAAAATTGTAGATAGGATTCACCAAAACGAACTTTTTTCTTAACAGGGATATCAAATTTTTCTAATCTTTTTTCCCAAAATAAGAGGGCATCTGTTGGTACAACAAATTGTGTGACGCCGACTTGGCCACCCCCAACCTCTCCCTGATAAGCACCAACCCAGTTAAAAAAGGTCATAATTGTACCTGGATGACCACCCTCGTCCCCAAAATAAAGATGATATGTTCCAGGGTCATCAAAGTTTACTGTCTTTTTCACCAATCTAAGCCCTAATACACCCGCATAAAAATCGACATTTTCCTGTGGGTCGCCTACGATTGCTGTAATATGATGAATCCCCTTAGTTTTTTTCAATTTAAAAGCTCCTTTCACTTTTATGCACCTTATAAATAGTATGCTCTAACTCATTTATGCTTAAATGTCTTCATTAAACTTATCTTAAATTCGAGATATCAATCAAAAAAGAAAGGAATATTACATTCCTTATTCTTTTATAATCCCTCTGCATGATGACCGATTTTTTTCAGCTGCTCAATCAACATTCCCTTTTGTTCGTCATCTATAATCGAAAATAAATCTTGAATCGCTTGCTGATTTTTCGGGAAAACCTTTTTCATAAATTCTTTCCCTTTTTTGGTGATAACCGCATAAGTGACACGACGATCCTTTTCAGAGAACCTTCTTTTAATATAGTCTTTTTGCTCCAGCTTATCGACTACATATGTGATCGACCCACTAGAAAGAAGGACTTTTTTTCCAATTTGTTGAATAGGTTGCTCACCCTTATGGTATAATAATTCCAAAACAGCAAATTCCGTTTTATTAATTCCATAAGTTTTGATTTCTTTTTCATTACAATCGGCAACCGCTCGGCTCGCTCTTAATAAAACGATAAAAAGCTTCAATGCTAAGTCTTGTTCTTGTTTTTGATTGCTCATTCGCGTCACCTTTCATTATCTTTAAAAAAAATATCTTAAAATCGAGATAATTATATACTGCTACTATATACACTGTCAACCATTTATCAAATGCCTTTTATTTTATAGAAACAGGTGGGAATTATGAAAAAATCGCTCCTACTTCTTACTCTTATATATAGTATTATAATCCAAGGTTTTATAGGGCCTTCTCCAGCAACATCCTTTATAAAGGCCGATGTTGCTTACAGTGAAACTATCTGGTTTCCGTTACAAGACACGACAACTTTAAACGATGCCAGCTCTGACCTGAACTGGAAACTCATTTCATCTGATATGACTAGCAGATACGGTCAGGTTTCTTCGACTTATTGCCACTTTATCGATTCCTATGTAGCACAGTTAATCTTAAATGACTTATTAATGACGATAAAGCTCCAAAGTACACAATTTTCTTTCTTATGAAGCTCATAACTTCATAAGAAAGGAGAAGACTCATGGCTAAAACAAAAAAGAATCTCGATATTAGTGATGCCCTTTTCGGTTTACTGTTCGGGTTAATTTTAATGATAGTTGTCTTTTTATTTGCTCACCATGTTCTCGGATTAGAATATTTTCCTGCATAATTATAGAAGGGCTGTCCCAAGGTGATGAAATTGACCTTTATGGGGCAGCTCCTTTTTCTTTTTATAAAGTGAAAAGTCCTCCCCATTTCATCTCCTGACGTTATCAAAATGCTCATAACCTCTATCTTCCAATCATTAAATGAACTTTCACAGATTACACATACGAGGCACATTTGTATTTAAATGGATTGCTAATAAAATAATTCATTACTTTCATTTTCGTATCCAAGAGGTAAAATGAAAGATAGGACACTTAACGCATAATTTCATAAGAGGAACAAACGGACTTCGCTTTTTATTCAATCTAGTTACGTCCGTTAGAAGCTCGAGAAAAATCGGTCGTCTTTATGAAGACAAAAAGCGTCTTCAACAGCCGCCCCTGCCCACAGGACGTGGGTACAAGGCGTTGCGGCAGGATGGCGCGAACTTAGCGTTGATCCTTGATATTCTCGCTTCTGAACAAACGGACTTCGCTTTTTATTCAATCTAGCTACGTCCGTTAGAAGCTCGAGAAAAATCGGTCGTCTTTATGAAGACAAAAAGCGTCTTCAACAGCCGCCCTGTATTTTTTCTCGCTTCTGAACAAACGGACTTCGCTTTATAATTAAGGAGGGTTAATATGTATGTAGCCAATTCAGACAGATATGAGAAGATGATTTATAATCGTGTTGGGAAAAGTGGATTGAAACTCCCTGCAATTTCACTAGGACTATGGCATAATTTTGGAGGAGTTGATGTCTATGAAAATAGTCGACAAATGGTTCGTGCAGCATTTGATTTAGGCATTACTCACTTTGATTTAGCCAATAATTATGGTCCACCACCTGGTAGTGCAGAAGAGAATTTTGGACAAATTTTAAAACAAGATTTTCAACCATATCGTGATGAAATGATTATCTCTTCAAAAGCAGGTTACTATATGTGGGCAGGTCCTTATGGAGATGGTGGTTCCAAAAAGTATCTAGTCGCAAGTCTTGAGCAAAGTTTAAAGCGAATGAACCTTGATTATGTCGATATTTTTTACTCTCATCGTCCAGATGAAGAAACACCTATAGAGGAAACAGTAGAAGCACTCGATCTGATGGTTAGACAAGGAAAAGCATTGTATATAGGGATTTCCAATTACTCTGCGGAACAAACCCTTGAGATGACAAAGCTGTTTAAAGAATTAAGGACACCTTTTATCATCCATCAGCCTTCTTATAGTATATTTAATCGCTGGATTGAAGATGGACTAAAGGATGTACTTGTCGATCAAGGCTTAGGAGCGATTGCATTTAGTCCGTTAGCACAAGGTTTATTAACGGATCGCTATTTAAATGGCATTCCTAATGACTCTAGAGCAAATCGTTCAACAAGCCCATTTTTACAAAAAGAGAATGTCAATGCTACCATTCAGAAAGTACAAAAATTAAATGAACTAGCCAAACAGCGCGGACAATCCTTAGCAGAGATGGCGGTTTCATGGATATTACGAGATGGGATTGTAACAAGTGTGTTAATTGGAGCAAGCAAAGTGATTCAAATCGAGGCAAATGTGCGTGCACTTGATAACTTATCATTTAACCAGAAAGAACTTATAGAAATTGAGAACATTGTAAAAAACGATTCATAAGCACCTTCTTATAAGAAAGGCACATCTTCTGAGCGAGGTGCCTCTCTTATATGCTTAGTGAACGAAAAAATCATTCAAGCCTTAGTGGCCTGAATGATCCATTTCTTCTTCCTCATCATCTGTTGCTTCTTCTTGTCCGTCCTCAAATATCTCTGCCAATTCTTCATCCGTAAAATCACCGACGATAACTTCTTGTTGTGGCATGACGTGCATATTGCGAGCCGTGACATGAGCTTGTACATAATAAATGTCTTCCTCTAAGAAACTATATTCCATTTCATACATTCCGTTTTCACTATGAGTACCTTCGATCATCTCACTTGCTTCTTTGCTACCTAAAGTCCATACTTCAAAGACAACTTCATCCGCATCCTCAATAGGTTGTTCTCCTTGTGTCACTTCTGCGGTGATGACAGTCGCTTCGTTTACGGCTATATCCTCTTCTAAAAATATCTCAACATCAATCATCGTTAATGTATCTGGTTCATTTACCTGTTCCTGTCCATTCTGATTACACGCACTTAAAATCACAATCAACGTTAAAAATAGTACAACTTGTCTTACCTTCATTCTCATTACAAATTCTCCTTTCATCCTTACCCACTCTATTTATTGCTTTTTTAATATAGCTCATAAATGTGAAACCTAAGTGAAGTATGACTATTTAATTCTCTTCACTAATTTAGCATAAGTAATCAAAAAATGACATTTGAGCGTAAGTAATGTAAAGAGGTTAGGAAGTGAATTAGCTCCCAACTGGTTGCTTTTAAAGCTTATATAGAACGTGTTTGATTTAAAAATTGATTCGTAATGAAAATCCTGGCTTCTCTCTTTTACGGTGCGTATTATCCTTTATTCGTAATGAAAATCTTGACTTCTCTCTTTTACGGTGCGTATTATCCTTTATTCGTAATGAAAATCTTGACTACGCTCTTTTACGGTGCGTATTATCCTTTATTCATAATGAAAATCCTGGCTTCTCTCTTTTACGGTGCGTATTATCCTTTATTCGTAATGAAAATCTTGACTACGCTCTTTTACGGTGCGTATTAATCTTTATTTTCATAATGAAAGTCTTAATCCCGCTCTTTTATAAAAGTTGCATGAGCTCACTATTTACTTTCTCTAAATTTTGCAAAAGCTTTGTAGTGCTGTAATAATCAATTTTGGCGTGGTAAATATTCGCATAATTCATTTGTTCCTTGTAAGATAATGCTTCAAAATCATCGATACTGTTATTCGTATAGCTCTGATAATCTTGAAAGACAGATTCCTGTAGTTTTTCTAAGCCATAACTTAATTCATGAACCGAATGCTGTAGCTGTTTATAGGCTCCCGTATCATTTCCTTCGTATTGAAATTGTTGATTGCTTCTTTTTAACTGTTGTTTGATTTTTTCCAATAACATATTTTGAGATTCATTCACTTCCATATGATTCAAAATTTGTTCACAAGCATTTAAGAGCTCCTGAATACGTTCAGTTGATTGATACATGATTGCCACCTCATTAACAAATAGTTTTTCCTATTATTTGTCATACTGGAAAAACTATACGACCATTACATCTCCACGACTTTTTCGATTCGCCAGCACCGACTGGACATGATATGATTAGATCAAAAAGTTTTCTGATAATAACATTACTGATTATCATCTACTTAGCAAAGGGGACCACTTTATGAACAAAACCGAATTAATCAAACGTTTAATTAAATATGCAAAAATTGATACTCAATCAAATGAAGAAAATGAAGCCTGTCCATCTACAGTTGGGCAGTTAGAATTAGCCCAGCTGTTAGTAGAGGAATTAAAAGAAATCGGCATGTCCGATGTAACCATCGATGAGAATGGCTATGTGATGGCGACCCTACCTGCCAACACAGACAAAGAAGTTCCAACGATTGGTTTTTTAGCCCATGTTGATACGGCTACAGACTTTACAGGCAAAAACGTTAACCCACAAGTTATTGATAAGTATGATGGAAATCCAATCGTTTTAAATGAAGAGAAGAAAGTAATTTTATCACCGAAGGATTTCCCACAAATGAGTAACTACATAGGACATACATTAGTCACAACCGATGGTACCACACTACTTGGAGCCGATGATAAAGCGGGAATTGCTGAAATTATGACAGCGATGGATTATTTAATTAAACATCCTGAAATTAAACATGGACGTATTCGTATTGCTTTTACACCTGATGAAGAGATCGGTCGTGGGCCACATAAATTTGATGTAGGAGCTTTTGATGCTGATTATGCTTATACTTTAGATGGTGGACCTTTAGGGGAGTTACAATACGAAAGCTTCAATGCTGCCGGTGCGAAAATAACGATTAAAGGTTCAAACATTCACCCTGGTACCGCAAAGGGGAAAATGGTCAATTCAAGTAAGATTGCGATGGAATTGCATCGCCGCCTTCCAGCTGCCCAAGCACCTGAATTTACGGAAGGATATGAAGGTTTTTATCATCTCTTATCTTTAGAAGGAGATGTTGAAGAAACAAAAATGTATTATATTATTCGCGATTTTGATCGTACAGAATTTGAGAACAAAAAAGCTCAACTCCTTTCAATCGTACGGGATATGAATGCCATCTATGAAGAAGATCGTGTCTTTATTGAGATGAATGATCAATATTACAATATGAAGGAAAAAATTGAACCGGTAAAAGAAATCGTTGATATTGCCTCTACCGCCATGAAGAATGTAAACGTCGATCCGATTATCGAACCAATCCGTGGTGGAACGGATGGTTCACAAATTTCTTATATGGGATTGCCTACTCCTAATCTCTTTACAGGTGGGGAAAATTACCATGGTAAATTTGAATTTATTTCTGCCGACAATATGGTTAAAGCAACAGAAGTGATCATTGAAATTGTTCAACTTTTTGAATCAAAAGAATAAAAACAACATGAGTCGGCTATAGTGTCATCTCTTACATAGTCACTCTAAAATGAAAAAAACTGTGCCGATAAAGTCACTTTTGACCTTATCGGCACAGCCCCTACATAAGCATTATCTATGCTCTCTATGTCTTGGTCTCTCTTCAGACTCTAAATGATAAGAACTAGAGGAGAGCTGCTTTCTTTCTTCTTGCTCCAACTTTTTCATTTCTAATTCTAACTCCAATTCTTTAACCTCTAACCTTCTCTCTTTTAAATCATAATCTTTTTTCACTGCATAAGCTCCGACACCCATTGCAGGAAGGACGACAATCGCAATCATTAACACAATTTCAAACGGCATTATGTAACCACCTTTTCTTTTTCTAATTCGTGTCACCTAAGTAAATTTTCTTACCTTCATTATGTATCAAATATTTAATCATTTGATAAGGATAAAACCTGAGCTGGTGGAGCTCATTCAAATTCACCCATACGACATCGACTTGATGTTCATCTGGATTTTGAGGACGACACTCTTCTAGCGATGATGTCAACTGACAAGAAAAATAATACTCAACTTGATGAAGGTCATAATCAAATTCAGCATATTGATGGTTTTTTCCAATATATTCTCTTATATGAGCAATTTCTTGAATCGTAACCTTTTGTCCAATCTCTTCTAAACATTCTCTTTGTAATGCTTGATGAAAAGTTTCCCCATGCTCCTGTCCACCACCGGGACACATATAAAAGAAGCCTTCTCGATCCTCATTTTTAGTTAATAAAATGTGATTGTTTTGAATGATTAAAGCCTTAATAGAATTTCGAACAGCCAACCGGAACCACCTCTTCAGTTATATTCGCTTTATACTCAATAATTCCTTTATTATCGTGTTAAAAAAGAGGATAGGACAAAACTCTGTTCTGATTTGAAAAGCGTTCTACTCACCGTTCCCGAAAATCATGCTCCGCGTCCTATGGGGTGGCACCGAACTAACCGGCTTGGCCGGTGGATTTCGGCCTGCCACTAGATCCCACTGGAGTCTCCGCATGTTTTCGTCCACTAAGATAGAGGATAAACCTTCTCATTCCTTTTGTAATATAAAATAAATAATTTCCATTAAAAAAATTAGATGACCGTCATTTCTATTCACCTAACTCTTTTTTTAGTCGTTTTGTCCCAGCCTCCTTAACCTTACTTTATCTTCCATTAGATTTCAATGAGACATTTCCTATTTCTGTCGTTAATTCAACTAAAGGGGCTGTTTCATCATTTAAATTAACAGACGCGGGAAGATCAACAGACTGTCCTCCTAGCTGACTACGCAGTTCATGTCTTAACGCCACTGGAGCCTCTATTAAAGTGACTTGAACATCGCCAACCGAAGAATGGGCTTTAATATTCGCCATTAATTCGGTCACCTTAATATCAATCACCCCAACCTCACTTCTTGCTGTAATTTCACCTTTCACTTCGTCGACTTCTATCAGTCCAACCGATGCATATAATTCAAAATGCTCTGCTGTTACCTCTGATACTCTTATGCTCCCGACACTATTATTTACTTTCAGTTTTGAAAGCTCTTTTTCCGGTATTTGAATGGTCAAGTTGCCGTAGTCAGGAAAAATCGAAAAAAGTTTAACAGTCGGTTTTTTACTAATTCAATAAAAAGATTTGATTGCGATTGCTGAACAACTAGCTCGTAATTATCTAAATGTTTTTGCTCTGTTTCTCCTTCTAATGAGACGATGATCTCATCGCCATCATAGCTCTTTAATTGGACATCACCCACACTTGTGACCACTTCAATCGCTTCTACAGAGTTCGCTTCAACTTGTTTTGTTACATCTAATGTAGCAAGATTAAAAGGAGAGTGACCATATTGATAAAGAACGACATTGCCAATAATTGATAACCCAATGAGAAAAAAAGCAATTCCGACTATTTTTTTGATAGGTAAATTCCAATTCAACTTCATGACCCCCTAATCACTTTTAAATTAAATGATAAATAGCGAAGGGTTCCCTTATAAATAAGACGAAGAGTATAATAGGCACCAACTAATGCCAACAACCCGACTCCTACCAACCCAAGCATATAAAAGATTTCTTTTAGAAAGGTTAATGTAAATCCACTTTCGATTAATAATAAAACCGGTGAAAATACAAGAACCGCTCCCACTGTAAGGAGGACAAACGGTACTGTTAAAACGAGCACATATGGAGCAAGGACAATAACTAAATTAAAAAAACCTAATCCTAAAGTGGCGAGGACAGCCCTCGAAACATTTTTAAAGGATGGATTCTCATTAGCATTCGAAACTTTCATATTATATAAGATTTCTTTAGCTACTTTTTTCGGTGAACCGAGTCCCTTAATAATATCTTCTTCACTCCGACCTTTTTCACGACCGATATAAAAATGCTCCTCATAATCAACAAGAATTTCTTCTCTCTCTTTTTCTGGAACACTCATTAATTCCTGTTCCAGTTGCTCCATAAAACGATCTTGTAGCATTACATTCCCTCCCCATCTATCATCGATTGTACTCCTTTTGAGAAATGACTCCATTCCTTAACGAGCTCATTTTTATAGAACCTGCCACTCTCTGTTAGACAATAATATTTTCGTGGTGGACCTTCCTTTGATTCACGTAAATAAGTAGAAAAATAACCATCCTTTGTTAATCTTCTTAACAAGGGATAAATCGTTCCCTCTGATATCTCAATCTGTTTGGAGATTTCCTCCACTAATTCATACCCATACCTATCCTTCTGAGCTGTTAAGACGAGGACACATAATTCCAAAACACCTTTTTTAAATTGAATATTCATCGTACAACACCTCTTTAACAGGTACTATATATTGCAAGGTACCTTATAAATCTTAATTTATCATGATATTTTATGAATATCAAGTAATTTTTGGAAAATAGTCTCTGGATTTTGTTGTTGGTACACTTGTCTTTTAGTTTTGACTTTTTGGGCTAAAGTCTGAAGAGTCGGCTCTTCCTTTTGACTGTGCCTCCTAAAAAAAGACTGCTCAAAGTTTCTTTCGTCTTTGAACCAGCCTCTTCTCTTTAATTCTTTTTCATTCATATTACATCGGATCCAACACGAGCGAAGATACACCGGTTAATCGAATCACTTGACCTTCCTCTAGCGTTACCTCAGGGTTCGTTTGATTAAAACCTGAGCCAATGAGTTCGTATAAACGAGGTTCTTCATTTAATTCCCATACCTCAAAATATCCAAGTCCACTATATTCTGTCACTTGATACGTGCCTGGGGCAACATCTAACCCGACTTTCCAAATACCTGCCGTTAACTCATTTGTAATGTCGGTTTCAACAGGGTAAATATACACCCACGTCAGTCCCCCATCAGCTTCAATCGTAAATGTTTCCTTTAAATCGATCGTTATCGTTTCGACTCCATAACGACTGCCAAGAATACTGTGATAAATCAACGTACCATCTTGATCACGTATATAAACATTCCCCGAATACTCCGGATGCAGTTGATACCTGCCTTCAGGTAATGAATGGAGCTGACCCACTTCCCGAGAAGGTCTAATGACGAACTCTTCTAATGCTTCCTCATTACTGCGGTCGATTTCATCAAAAATATGGGAGCTAATTCCCGCAACAATCTGTGCCTTCTCCTCTCCAACCAACTCATAATTATTTTGAAATGTCTTTATTTTCTCCGTCTCACCTAATTGAGTTTGCCTACATCCTGTTATCACGAGAAGGACTACAATTCCAACGATTAGAAAGAGTAAAGAATACCTTTTATTACTCATTTTCAAGGTAGTACCTTTCATAAAACTCCATTGTTCCTAATGGGCCAACTTCTAGTTGCTGATCAGAGAGCTCAAGAAAACGCTCCAGCCATTTTGTTTGTTCTTTCATGTTCAATCCTTTTAAAGGAAAACATAATAAATGATTAGCGATGTATAAATGTTCCTCAGGTAGCTCATATTTTTGTTTTAAAAAATGATATTGCTGCCTATCCATTTCGACCTTAATAAACGAATCCTGATCTTCTTTATATATTTGTTCGTGAACAAAGGTTCCATTTTTTAAATACCAGACACGATCGGCATATAAATCTAAGTTCTCTAACAAATGGGAGGCAACAAAGATCAATTTATTTTCTTGTTTCATTTCGCTCAGTTTTTTTGAGATTAAAGCGACATTTGTTATATCTAGACCATTCATGACTTCATCCATAATCATGACAGATGTATCAGCTGCGACCATCATCGCAAAGCAAAGTCGCTGTCTCATCCCTAAAGAATAAGTGCGAACCTTCCTTTTTACATAATGCCCCATGTTTAAATATTCAATTACCACAGGGATATGTTTTCTTGAACCCTTCCACATATCCGCAAATAAGCGTAAATGCTCAAGTCCAGTTAAATCTTCAAATAAATCTTTTTGTTCAGGGAAGGTAGACATATGTTTATGAATATATACTTCCGATTGCTCTGATTCATATTTATGTTTATTATCAAAAATAACTTCCCCTTGAACCGGTCGTAAATAATTTGACATTACATTAAACAATGTCGTTTTCCCAGTACCATTCGGGGCAACGAGACCAATAATCTCCCCCTTTTTGGCCGTAAAAGACAAATTATCAATTACTTTTCGCTCTCCAAAAGCGACGGTTATATTTTTTAATTCAAGCATAATCAATGCCTCATTTCTAACTTAAGATTGTGAGCTTGGCTCTTTTTGTTTAAATTTCTCTAAATAATTCTTTTTATTGATTCCGTAAATAACGGAGATAATGATTAGCGTTGCAATGAATATCGCGATCAATGCATACGTATAATCGATTTGACTAAAAGAATATTGTACCGTTGAGTTTCCAAGTAAGATCGCATGAATGTCAATTAACTTGATCGTATGTAACCAAGATACATGTAAGCCAACTGAGCTAAAGATATCCGGGATAAAGAATACTCCAAGTCCAAACATAATCGTGGCATACGCATTTTTAAAAACTATATTGAGTAAAACCGTTAAATACAATAGAAAAACCGTGACAAGGAAAAAACCTATCATAACTAACAAGTAAAATTTTAAGGTTGATATCGCGATAAATTCGCCCCCCTGATAAATAACAACTGGAGCAGCAAAATCACCAGGACTCGATTGCCAAGCGGCAAATAACCCTCCAAGCCCAAACCCTACTAATAGAAAGAGAGAGATACAAATGAAAGAAACCATTACTTTGGAATGTACCTTGCTCATAAATGAAAGAGGAATTCCTTTTAAAACGCTCTTATGTCTTGCTTCAAAAATCAGTATTTCACTTGCAAACATTAATATAAATAATAAAAAGACAAATCCACTAATCGTGCCTAGTGCCTCCACTAAATACTGACTAGAAGTAATAGCATCCATTTGAAATTCTAAATGATGTTCATCAATATACGTTAAAAAAGCTTTCTCTTTAAGGATTTCATTTACGGGAATAATCATATTGGGTGGTAATCCTAGATTGCCTAATTCATGAACACGTAAACGTAATTGTGATAATTCTAGGCCGTTTTCTAAATACCCTTCCCAGTCCTTATCTCGTAAATACCACACTTGAAAGTTTACGAGACTAGATTGTTCCCTTAAATTCAAGCCAATTTCATATTCAATATCTGATACCCCATCTAAAGGTTGCATTTGATTAAAGATCGAGTTATACATATTGGGTTCTTGACGCTTTTCTTCATATACTGTCATTGGCCTTGAAGAACTATAAAGGAAAAAAAGATGATAAAAAACAAAATTAACAAAAGACCTAGACAGAGATTTTTTTTATTGTACCTTTGTAAGTTCAATTCAAATCTTGAATACTTCCAATACATATTTGGTTATCCTTTCTAGCTATGACCTTACTTATAGAAGCGGCGTTTATTCACATATTTTGCTGTAAAAAATAGAAGAATCTCAACAATAAGAATGGTTATGAGCAAAACCATGATTCCTCTTGTGTACGTAATCGTTTCAAGATTGATTAAAAAACTCTTTTCACCCGTAATCACCTTCCCAAAATCAAAATAGGTTTGTGGAAAAAAACTTACCTCATACCCAAATAACTCCCTCGTAGTGCGATTGAAGTAAAAATGTTCAGAAAATAAAAGCAAACTACTAATCACTAATACAACCCACTGATTTTTCACGAGTAGATTCAAGCAAACGTTCAGCCGGATCAATAAGAACACACAAATTGGAATGAAACTCATTGTTGTAAGCAAAAATGTCCCAATTGTCATCGTATCGTAATCTTGTAAAGTAAAGGTTTGTTGCAGCGGCATAATCGGTAGTTCAAGTGTTAAAGAACCCCACCCGTACTGAATGGAAATAAAGAGAGCCCCGAAAAGAAATAAGAGAGACAGAACGATTAATGTATAGAAAAAAGCGATAGCTGATTTTAAATTAAGGAGACGATACCACGGAATTGGTACCCCTTGTATAATCGTTTTATTGTGCTTATCACGAATAAGTACATCACTACTAAAGAAAATAGCTGTAAATAGGAGAATGAAAGGTAAGTATCCAAGCAATAAGTTTGAGAGAGCTTGAAAAGTTGTTTTCTCCTCTATTAATGCAGGTGTTACATCCTTACCACTTGCTAATAAACTTTCATGTTTTAATAAGGTTTGGTAATATGCATGCTTACGATCCTTAATAGGAAAAGGAGAATCAAAGAAACGAGGGTCTTCTAATAAAAAGTTAGCTTGATTCGTACTTATATATAAGGTTTGTAAATGAAGAAATCGATAATAGTCTCCTTCCTCTAATGCTGTTAACATTTTTGTATGTATATCAATATAAAATTGATCGACGGCATAAACCGGTGCCATTGTATAACGAATATAACCGGTCGATCCTCTTCTTTCCCTGTCTTCTTGCATCGCCATCTTTTCCCCAATCGTATATTCAACTTGCTCACGATCAAAATGACTATCGGTTTGGCTGTTCGGTAACAGGATGAAACAATAGATTAACAGAGCAATCCCTAAAAAAAGTAAAAACAATAAATTTTTTTACTTTTTAACATCAGATTTAACTCATGCTTCATAAAGGCAACATTCATTATTTTCTCCTTTTCCGTCATTAAGTTTCAATAATTGAGTTAATTTGATAAATTTTGGAATGATTTTTTACTATACTACAAAAATCTAAATTAGTAAAATATTCTTTCTATTCAACGAAATAATGTGGTAATATTTTACTATAAATAACTACTAGGAGGATTTTAGTGAAAAGATATAGTAATAGAGTAGCGAAGTTTTTATTTGTTGTTGGTGTTTTAATTGCTTTTCTTGGAGTGCTAATGTCAGGGCTTTATTTCTACTTCGAAATCAAAAGTGCCAATGAATATCATTATTATAATAATGAATGGGAAATGTGGAGAATGGCTTTTTCTAGTTTCACATATTCTTTAAATTCTATCGGATTTACTGGTTTTTTTCTTATTGCTGCAGCTGAGTTAATCCAAGTTCTACATAATCAAAATAATACACCAGTTCTTACATATACGGACCATCCCCCTGCGGAGAAAACAGAGGGTGTCGAAGCATTAGCGGAAAAAGAAGAACCGATTCATCAATTAAAAGCAGCGGAACAGTTTAAAGTTCATCATTTCTTTGATCAACTCGGTTTAAAAGTGGATGATATTATTGTTCCTCCTTATGAAGGGTACTGCATTGTCCTCATTAATGACGATGCACAACTAATTGAAATTGGTGAATTTCAGCCCAAGATTTTAAAATTTCACGATTACCCGGAGATAATGGAATGGTATAAAAATAGAGAGGAATAAGGGATTAGATTGGAGGTAGCGATGAACCCAATTATGCATGTGGTCGTAAAATTACTTTTTTATGGTGGAATCATCTTAGTTATTGTTAACCTGCTTGCCTTTCTATCTCTATTTTATATAGAAATCATTCAACCACTTAAGGTTTATTATTATGTTGATTTTAGCGATTTTTTGAGTACTCTCATTCCTAGGTTGAATTATTTTTTTATAAACGCTAAAGCTGACTTGTCTTTGTCTGGTCTTTATTTAATCGGTCTTTCAGAAGTGATTAAAATTCTCTTTATCGATTCAAATAGGGCTATGATAAACAGCAAACCAAAAGCTGCCTCCTGATTTGACAAAGTCGGCGGTTACTGAAATGCGGTCTACTCATTAAAATAGAGTTCCATGAGTTAGCTATACTCCGCCAGCTCCATACCCTACGCGTTCCGCGGGTAAACCGGGAGCCTCCTCGCCTTGCTGCGGGGTCTCCCGTGTTTCACTTCTCCCGCAGGAGTCTCCGGGTATTGCGCTGGCTCCGTTTTTGTTAATGAGAAACCGTTTGATGCTAGGATTGACACTCTAATAAATAACCTACTCGCCTAGGGTTCTTTCTCGCCAAAATTGAGCATGAGACTTTTTCAGTGACCCATTAGATTAGGATAGCAGCTCTGTTTCGTAACGGTTGTTACTTTATCAATCTGTTTCTTAGCTGCTCTACACTTTCACAAATCGCAACTGGATTTTGTTCTTGTAATTCTTGATAGGATCCGTAGCCATAAAGAACAGCGATCGATTGTATACCTACTTCGTTTGCTCCGATAAGATCGTGTTTCCGATCGCCAACCATTACAAATTCTGATTTCTTTTTCATAGGGTACTTTTGTAAGATAAAATCAATAATTTCGGCTTTTGCTGAACGTCCTCCATCAAGATGACTGCCCACAACTAAATCAAAATAACGATCAAGTTTAAAATAAATAAGGACTTTTTCAGCAAAAACAGTTGGTTTGGATGTCGCTAATACGACTTGATAATTCCTTTCCTTTAATGTCTGTAACAACTCCATAACACCTGGATATAATTCGTTTTCAAAAAGACCTTTCTCTATAAACCTCTCTCGATAAAACCCGATAGCTTGTTCGGTTTGTTCTGAACTTAAAGAGTAAACTTCCGAAAAAGATTGCTTTAATGGAGGACCAATAAAACATTCAAGCTCATCTAAATCGGTTACTTCAATATCAAATTTTCGTAAAGCATATTGAACTGATTTTGTTATCCCCACTTTCGGATCCGTCAATGTACCATCTAAATCAAATAGGAAAACATTTACCTCATTCATTTCCATCCCCCTCTATTTAAAAAACAATATATAAATAAAAAGAAAAATAGCTAATCAGCATCTTATTTTAAGAGTTGTTCAGTTGCTGATCTTTGTGCTTTTTTTCCACTAGATATTCTTGATAGGCTTTATCTGCAGGGGTTTGCTTGAGTTCTTCACTCAACAAAACATCGTGTAGACTTTTCACCATCATTCCAATCCATAAGAGTGTTCCGAGAATAAGTCCAAATGCTACTGAGATAGAGAAAAGAGGATTGATCAATACTAGTCCAACTCCTACTATCGTCATTAAAACAGTCCAACTAAGCCATTTCATTTCTTATCCTTCTTTCCATTAATCCGTATTATTTTCGCTAACAATAATCTTTTTTGCAGCCTCGACTGGGGATAGTTTGTGAATATCGTTCATCAGGGTCACATCCTTTTTTAGTTATCCACCTGCTATTTGGGAAAATGCGAATAAGAGAGGAAGAGTTTTAGAAGAAAATAGCCATCGATGACTGTTAAAGATATGTTTGATTTATTTTAAAATTTTCAACATCGTATTGGCCCCTCTTTGGAACTCGTATTCCACTTCTTCCATTTCTACGTCACAGCCTAATCCACGGATATGACTAATTACAATATCAAGGTGTTCATAACGTTTCCCATATAAGTCGACAACCGGAAAAATACGAATCTCCTTATTCGTCACTCGAATCATTTCATCAATCGCCTCTAAATGAAAAGATACGTCTAATCGGTCTCCATACATAAATAGAAAATGCGCCGATAAAAGCAGATCATATTCACCATCTGCAAACGGCAAATTAGGCATTGTCGCCGTAATATAGTTATGATGACATTGTGTATAGTCTTCTAGAAATGTCTGTAAAGCTGCTAAACGATGTTCTTTTAAATGAGGTATATTTTTAAAAAACTCCCATTGATACTTCGTTTTCGTCATATGCATATTTTCGATAACATGTTCAATATCTAATACACCTTTTTTTCTGATTTGTTCTGGTGTAAATTGATATACTTGGTCAATGGCGGTCACATTTAACCCCTTTTTACCCGCAACCGCCGTAAAAGAGCACGCTCCAGCAGGACAATCAAGAATCTGTTTACCGATAAGCTCTTCTTCTGTTAAGGTAAACATTCTCATATACTCTTCATATGATCGACCAATAAAGACAATTCGCTCTAAATCTAATGCTACACTCTGCTCAACTTGACTCATCTACACTCACCTCAATTAATAAATTGATCCTACTATATCACAAAACAAGAAAAAATGAGCAAAAAGCACAATTATTTTCTGAATGTTCACTTTTAATCACAATAATTTCATCACCAATTATAAGTCTAATGATTAAAATACATTCATTTAATATATGGGCTCCATTAAGATGTAAGCACTTACTAACAGCTTTTCCACAGACCATTTATTATCCACCCATTCTGACTTTTCAAACAAAAAAAACTGAGAAAAGCCTATTCTCATGCTTCTCTCAAACATATTTTTACAGTCATTTCTCATTTCAAATTTAACTATTTTGAAAATACTAATTATTTTATCCACAGTTGTGGACAATATATATTGACCTTTTAAACTCGTTTATTCACAGCAAAATCCATTTACTAAAAATAGCCATATTTTAGTTGTTCACAGCATCGATTGGTTATAATGCTACTTCATCATTTTCAAAATCAGCATTAAAGCTGACTTCATCGGCTTTAGGTAATTTTCTTAATAACGGTTGAATTAAAAAGTAGAAGCTAATACATAACATAGATAGTCCAGCTAAAACAATTGGATAAATGACATTTATATTTCCAAATGCTCCCCCAATTAATCCGCCAAGTGGCATAGCCAGGCCAGCAAAGCTTGTAACTACAGTAATTATTCGACCAAGCAATGCTCTTTTGACCTTTTGTTGGATTATAGAGAAAAAAATAATATTCGTAATTGTTATACATACAAAAGCAATTGGCATTAACATAAGGCTGACCCAAAACGGGACATAGGCAACAGCAATAATAGCTAACCCAGCAACTAAAAATCCGCCAATATACAGCTTACCGAATGAAATGTTTTTAAATTTAGGTGTTATGATGGCGCCAATTAAGCTCCCTACGGTAATCGATGATAATAAATAACCATAATATTCGTCACCGCCACCATGAAAGAGTGCAAAAGCTGGCAATACAGCATTCGCGCCTCCGAAAAAGAAGTTTATCACGATCGCTGGCCCTAGTATCTTTTTAAAAATAACTGAACCCCGTATAAATTGAATTCCTTCATTTAAATCTTTTTTATACGTTTTCCATGCTGATGTCGATGATTTTTTATACCCAGATGAATCTTGGACTTGAAAACGGAAGAAGCAATAAAGAATACCTGTGATGAAGTGACAAATCGCGGTAATAAAAACAGCTTCAGCATTGCCAACAAACGCAATTAAGATACCGGCTACAGCTAAAAAAACAACGTCTAAACCTTCACGAAGCGTTTGCATTAAGGAATTCGCTTTGACGATATTTTTTTCTCCAACAAAGGTTGGGATTAAGGTTGTTTCGATCGGATACGTAAATTGTGAAATTAAAGCTGTGAAGAACATAATAGCAATAACATAGAAGACATGAAGAAGATCTAAGGAGTAAAGAAGTGGTATCGACATGAGTAGGATTGATTTGAGAAATTCAGCACTGATGAGGCCTTTTTTAAATGAAACATAATTGGCTAGTGGAGCAATCAGAAAACCAATAATACTCGGAATGCTAATCACAAAAAAAGTGACACCGGAATAAAAGACATTCCCTGTTAAGTGAAGCACGAGGAGCATCGCTGCTACAGCGTATATCCCACTGCCAAGCCCTTTGACAAATGCTCCCGAAAATAAAATACTAAAATTTCGATTAAATAATTTCATTCCACCTCCTCCTCTTTTGTTTGTTTGATTTCTAAATACAACTTGTAACTCTGACGCTTTTCTTCTGATTTTGTGACCGATTTCTTTAAGTACTTAAGTAACAACTGACTAAACTCATTATTAAATGCTTTTAAATCACTTTCAGAAAAATCAATAAATGTTTGTGAACTGTCTACTTTTTCTGCTTTCGCCTTTTCAACTCCCTCTTCTAAGTCAAAGTGCGTTGCTTTTGATTGGTAATACTTTTCATTGATACCTTTATTCTCTCTTACCTCTGTAAGCTCCAAAATATCATTTTTATAAAGCTGTTGAATGTGATAATGAATGTTACCAGGTGACATCTCTAACGCTTCTGCCACCTGTTTTGAAGTCATTGGCTCCTCCGCTAATAAATAGATGATTTTTACTCTTAACGGATTTGAAATCAGTTTTTGTTGTTTAAGATTTATATTCATTCGTTTAAATTCCATCTCTTCAACCTCCAAGTTATTATTTTCTGACTATTCTTAATCTAATATCATTATATGATCTAACTTTATAGATCACAACTATATTTTTAAAATAATCTAAAAAATTAGATCGTAAATAAATCTAGATTAAGAAACAAATCATCTAGCCCTAGTTTAACTTTGTTAAAATAAGGTGAGGTTAATAAAGACATTACGTTTTGTACTTTACAGCAATTAAACAGATGAGGAATAGTCCCTAAAAGTTAGTTAGTTATTAATAAACATAATGCAGAGGAGAATCTAGTTGAAATGAATAAAGTCGTCGTTTTAAGTGGCACGGGTCTAGTCGCCTTATTTTTACTAATGAATTCAGAACAGCCTTTGCCATTTTGGCCTGATAAACAGATAAATCACCTTTTTGAAAGCTCCAAAGAATTAGAAGAAAATTTATATAGCGAGCAGCTTTATTTGCTGCGGTTAGACGATGAAAAAGCGATTTACCAAAAGCAACATCAGCAAGAAATCTCAGTTGCTTCACTAACCAAAATGATGACAACATTAGTGGCGATAGAACAACTTGAGCGAAAAGAGGAGCCAATCAAAATTGACGCGGATATCTTTCCGATTTTAAATGAAAAGAACCTTGTTTTAGCTGGATTCCTTCCTAATGAAGAAGTCCAGGCGATTGATTTGCTTTATGGCACCTTACTGCCTTCAGGAGCTGAAGCATCCGTTGCCTTAGCTAATCATATAGCGGGGTCAGAAATGAACTTTGTGGAGCTAATGAACCAAAAGGCTAATGAGCTCCATATGAACGATACGACATTTGCTAACGTAACAGGAGTTGATCAAGAAAACCATTACTCTACCGTGTACGATATGGCTCTTTTATTAAAAGAAGCCTTAAAAAACCCAACATTTAAAGAGATTTTTACGAGTGAGCGTTACACAACAGGAGGTACAAATCTTCGTTCAGAGGGCATAACGTTTCACAGTACAATGTTTCAAATGATGGCAGGAGAACCGATGATGCCTAATGTCAAGATTTTAGGGGGGAAAACGGGGTATACGAGACAAGCTGGCCTTTGTTTAGCAAGTTATGCAATTGTTGATGGAGTGGAATATATTTTAGTCACAGCAGGGGCCGAGGGCTCAAGTCAAACCGCCCCCTTCCATACAATCGATGCCCTTTATATTTATGAAAATGTGTTAGCTAACCAATAAACATTCCTTCTATATAAACAGAAATCCCCCTTCCCCAATCAAAAGACCAGCATTCCGAAGAAATGCTGGTCTTTCTATTACTTATATTGCAGTTGCACGATCTTTCGTTTGCCTATTTGTACAACCATTCCATCTTCTATTTGGACCGTTTTATAAAAATCGCTGACCTTTTCGGAATTGACTTTGACGCCTCCATTAGTGATCATTTTTCTCGCTTCACTTTTGGATGGCATTAGTTTCAAATCTACAAGTAAGTCCAGAACCTCGACATCACTAGCTCCCTTCCATTCAACAGAAGGAATCTCATCAGGTAAAATCCCTTTTTGAAAAACAGTGATAAAATGTTGTTCAGCGACTTCAGCAAGTTCTTCACTATGGTACATCCGGACAATACTACGGGCTAATTTCATTTTTGCATCTCTTGGATGCAGTTCACCTAATGCTAAATCCCTTTTTATAGCTTCATTTTGCTCTATTGTGTAATCAGAAATTAACTCAAAATATTTGACCATTAAGGAATCAGGTATCGACATCGCCTTTCCATACATATCCTCAGGTTTTTCATCAATGCCGATGTAATTGTTTTTCGACTTTGACATTTTCTCCAAACCGTCTAACCCTTCTAATAAAGGCATTAAAATCGCGATTTGCTTTTCCTTTCCAAATCTCTCCTGGAAATGACGTCCCATTAAGACGTTAAAATGTTGATCAGTACCTCCTAGCTCAATGTCACTTTCTAAAACAACCGAATCATAGCCTTGCATAAGTGGGTAGAAAAATTCATGTAAGGAAATTGGTTTACCTAAAGCAATCCGTTCTTCAAAATCATCTCGTTCCATTAACCTAGCAACCGTTATTTTTCCAGCAAGTTGAATAACTTCTTCAAAACTTAAATTAGATAACCACTCTGAGTTATAATGAAGCTCCACTTTATCCATATCAATGACTTTTCCAAACTGCTCAAAGTAAGTTTGGGCATTTAATTTTACTTGTTCATCTGTTAATTGTTTTCTAGCAACAGTCTTCCCAGTTGGATCACCGATTTTTCCAGTAAAATCACCGATTAATAATTGAATCGTATGTCCATTATCTTGAAATTGTTTCAGCTTTTTTAACACAACCGTATGACCTAAATGGACATCTGGTGCTGATGGATCAAGTCCAAGCTTTACCTTTAAAGGTCGATTTTCCATAATAGAATTTACTATCTTCTTCTCTAACTCATCAGATGGAATGATATCATGTGTTCCTTCTTGATAAATGGCTAGCTGCCTTTTTACTTCATGTTGTTGTTCTATTGTTAATTGGTTCACTGTTGTTCCCATCTAGATGCCTCCTCTTTTATTTAAAAATTTTGATCCTTAATCACTTTTCTCAATAAGCTTGAAAGTTGTTTTTGTTCTTCTTTCTCTAAACCAGAAACAATTTCCACTTCTTGCTGATGAAAATGCGGATATAACTCCTCCATAACCAATTTCCCTTTTTCAGTTATCAACACATTTGTCAACCTTCTGTCATGCCGATCTGATTTTCGATAACAAAGATCTTTTCGCTCTAATGTATTGGTCACATTACTAACCGTTGCTTTAGTAACTCCCGATAGTTCCGCTAGGCTTTTTGTTTCAACCGAGTCATGTATCCATAAATCGTATAAAATCGAAAAAGAAGTCCATGATAACTTATACGGAGCCAGCACCTCTTTCTCCATTTTGTTTCGTAGTCCTTGAGCAGCTCGATAAATCATTGTTACTGCCGAGATAGCCTCCATATTTAAAGAGTTCATAGATAATTTGGAAAGACGATTTAATGTATTTACCTCTTCCTCGAGTAAATAGCCTTCTTTATTAAAAGTATAAATAATAGAACCTCCTTTGTTTAAAAAGCGGAGTCCGTTTGCCCAGAAGCGAGAAAAAATTAGGGGCGGCTGATGAAGACGCTCTTTGTCTTCACTCAGACGAACCGATTTTTCTCAAGCTTCTAACGGACGCAGCTAGATTAATAAAAAGCGGAGCCTGTTCGTT
>NZ_ALPT02000036.1 GCF_000292245.2 Alkalihalobacillus alcalophilus ATCC 27647 = CGMCC 1.3604
AGAACGAAATGAGCTGTTAAGAGACATTCGTGATGAGTTAAGGAATAGAAATAAGCAATATTAATTACCGCAAAATACGAAAAGACCGTCTCATCATGGCTTTTCCTTTTGGGACGGTTGATTATTTAGTTCCTTTCCTCCGCTCAAGCAAAATCGTATCTCGCCAAATACCATCAAGCTGAGCGATTTTTTCTCTGCGGCCCACAATCCTAAAGCCGAATTTTTTATGCAAAAGTATACTTGTTTCATTTTCAGGGAAAATACTAGCCTGTAACGTCTAAAACCCTTGAGCTTCGCTATCCCTTATCAAGGTATGCATCAATTGACTACCCACCCCTTTATTTGAATACTTTTTAGAAATATAAATACTGACCTCTGCCACACCTCGATAAACCGTTCGACTCGAAATCGGCGTTAGGGCACACCAGCAAACTACTTTTCCATCTGTTACGGCTACAAATCTTCCCACTTTATGATGGCCCGCGTCCCAGCTTTCCCAACAAGGTGCTTCTGTTTGAAAAGTTGCATTACGGGTAGCTAAGCCTTCTATGTATATTTCACGGACTTGCTCCCAATTGGATTTCTCCATTTTTTCAATCTTGATAGGATAAACCTGCCCTTGAGTTAGGTGCTGATACAGCACGCGTTGCAATGGCTGTTGCTTGGGGCGATGCTTGGAGCTTTGTACGGTTTTTTACGTATTTTCTTGTTGGTTTTTAAGGGAAACTGACACAAATTCCATCCATGTCTTCATAGCGGAAAATAAATAGCTATCTTTGCGCCTAATCAACGCTAAATTCCACTCAATGACTGGCTCAATTAAATCAACAGCTGTACAATTATAAAGATGAACATGTTCACAAACCGTTTCTGGTAGCACACATATCCCATTTCCTACTGAAACCATCTTGATCATAAAATCCCACTGACTACTCTCTTGCACGACAATTGGTTCAAATCCAGCTTGAATACAGGCGTCACGAACTCGATCATAAAGGCTAAACCCTCGACTAAACATGAGAAATTCTTCATCTTTCAAATCATTTAAATTCACCGCCTCTTGCAAAGCAAAACGATGATGGTTTGGCAAAACAAGCTTTAATTTTCGCTCGATAATTGGCTTCACTTCAAATTTTTCTTTATCCAGTGGAAGTATTGCTACCCCTACATCAAGTTGACCATCAAGTAATTTTTGCTCCACGATCCTTGAACCTTCTTCCACAATCTCTAACTCAATTCCTGGATAAGCCTTACGAAATTGTGCAATTACACTCGGAAAAAAACTAGAACCAATTACAGGTGGTAAACCAAATTTCACGTGACCTGTTGTGGTTTGATACTGTTCAGAAGCAACCTTCATAAAATCCTCCATTTTTAGTAGAAGCTTTCTTGCATAAGGAATGATAGCCTTTCCTTCGTCCGTAATATATAGATGCCTTGTAGAGCGATCAAATAATTTTATACCAAGTTCCTCCTCCATACTTTGAATGATTTTGCTTAAGGCAGATTGGGAAAGATGTAGTTTTTGACTAGCCCTTGAAAAACTGAGCTGACTACAAACCTCTAAGAAACAACGCACTTGTTTAATATCCATAGCTAGTACCCTTTCATTTATTCCAAATAGGAATGATAGTTATAATATTTATTCATTTTACTAATAGTCTGACATTTAGTAAAATAGATATAAAGAAAACGCTTTCAATATAACTTATAATCTTTGAATTTTTAAGGGAGTGTAAAGTATGAGCTCAAAACGTGCAGAATCGATGGAAGAACTCATCTCCGTTATTAAAGATGGCGATACGATTATCGCGGGTGGCTTCGGTTTATGCGGAATTCCGGAAAAAGCCATTTTAGCTTTAGCAGATAGCGGTGTAAAAGACTTAACGTTTGTTAGCAACAACTGTGGAGTTGACGATTGGGGTTTAGGATTATTGCTTGCGAATCGCCAAATCAAAAAGATGGTCGCCTCTTATGTAGGTGAGAATAAATTATTCGAGACACAATTTTTAAGCGGTGAGCTTGAGGTAGAACTCGTTCCACAAGGTACATTGGCGGAACGAATTCGTGCTGGCGGTGCGGGAATCCCAGGCTTCTATACTCCAACTGGTGTCGGTACTAAAGTCGCCGAAGGAAAAGAAATAAAAGAGTTTGATGGAAAAACCTATGTGTTAGAACGGGCCATCACTGGAGATGTAGCCTTTGTGAAAGCCTGGAAAGGTGATCCATTCGGTAATCTTATCTATCGCAAAACGGCGAGAAACTTTAACCCTTTAGCAGCAGCTGCAGGAAAAGTAACGATTGCAGAAGTCGAAGAAATCGTCGAAACTGGTCAACTTGATCCAAATTTCATTCATACTCCTGGCATATATGTTCAACATATCGTAGAAGGCGAGCAATACGAAAAACGAATTGAAAGAAAAACAACTCGCCAAAAACAATCGAATTAACCAAGGAATCGGTTCACTACTGAATTGAAACCAATTACTTTTAGATGACCAAAACGGATCCTGCGGAATACCCGGAGACTCTTACGGGACTAGTGAAGGACGGGAGACCCTACAGCGTTTCGCAAGGAGGCTCCCGCTTCACCCGCGGAACGCATAGAGTATTCTGCTGGCGGAGTAATCCAACTACACTTTTCTCGCTTCTGACCAAACGGACTTCGCTTTATATCAATCCAGCTACGCCTGTTAGAAGCTCGAGAAAAATCGGTTCGTCTTTGTGAAGACAAAAAGCGTCTTCACAAGCCGCCCCTAATTTTTCCTCGCTTCTGAACGAACAGGCTTCGCTTTATATTTAAGGAGGAATGAACATGTTAACAGCTCGTCAACGTATCATTCAACGTGCTGCCAAAGAAATTGAAGACGGCATGTATGTCAACTTAGGAATTGGAATGCCTACACTTTTAGCTAATGAAATTCCCGACACCAAAACCGTTTTCTTACAATCTGAAAATGGCCTACTCGGTATTGGACCTTATCCATATGAAGGAGAGGAGGATCCTGACCTGATCAATGCGGGAAAAGAAACCGTTACAGCGATGACCGGTGCCTCCTATTTTGATAATGCTGAATCATTTGCGATGATTCGCGGCGGACATATTGACTTAGCCATTCTTGGGGGAATGGAAGTTTCCGAATCTGGTGATTTAGCAAACTGGATGATCCCAGGAAAAATGGTCAAAGGCATGGGCGGGGCGATGGATTTAGTCCAAGGTGCCAAACGTGTAATTGTCATTATGGATCACGTCAATAAAGCTGGAGAAGCAAAAGTCAAAAAAGAATGTGACCTTCCCTTAACAGGAACTCAAGTCGTCAGCCGCCTCATTACCGACCGAGCTGTATTTGATTTTACAGATAACGGAATGGTCTTAACAGAAATCCTTAGCGACGAAACGGTCGAGGAAATTCGAGCAATTACCGAAGCTAACTTTACTGTAGCCGAGCATTTAGTCAATGAAGGAGTGACAGAATAATGGCAGACAATGTTGTCCTCATTCAGCCCGTCAGAACTCCGATTGGTAGCTTTTTTGGCTCATTAAAAAACGTATCCGCCGTCGACTTAGGGGCCCTCGTTTTAAAGGAGTCGATTAGCCGAGCTCATTTAAATGTTGAAGAAATCGATGAAGTCATCATGGGCAACGTTCTTCAAGCAGGTCTAGGACAAAATCCTGCTCGGCTTGCGGCCATAAAAGCAGGCATTCCCGAATCTGTATCAGCGATGACGATTAACAAAGTATGTGGTTCTGGTTTAAAAGCAATCCACTTAGCCGCACAGGCAATTATAGCAGGAGATGCGGAAGTCGTTTTAGCTGGTGGAATGGAAAATATGAGCCAGGCTCCATACTTAAGTATGAATGCGAGAAATGGTTTTCGAATGGGGAATCAACAACTGATTGATAGTATGGTTCACGATGGATTATCGTGTGGAATTAATGACATTCATATGGGTATAACCGCTGAAAACTTAGTGGAAAAATATGAGTTAACGCGTGAACAATTAGACGATTTTTCTGTGCAGAGTCATCAACGAGCAGCAACCGCACATTCAGCTGGAGTTTTTGCTGATGAAATCGTTCCCGTTACGATTCCGCAACGAAAAGGAGACCCGATTGTCGTTTCAACTGATGAACATATTAAACCACAAACGACTTTGGATAGTCTCGGAAAGCTCCGCCCCGCGTTCAAACGTGATGGGGGCTGCGTAACAGCAGGTAATGCTTCTGGTATTAATGACGGAGCCGCTTGTATGATTGTCATGAGTGAATCAAAAGCAAAAGCACTTGGCCTTAAACCTTTTGCCCGTATTCTTAGTAATGCAAGCAGTGGTGTTGATCCTAAAATTATGGGAATTGGACCAGTTCCCGCAACTAAAAAAGCATTAGAAAAAGCGAGATTAACCATTGAAGACCTTGATTTAATCGAAGCAAACGAAGCGTTCGCAGCTCAAGCTCTATCCGTACAAAAAGAACTACAATTTGCTCCAGATAAATTAAATGTGAATGGTGGCGCGATTGCTTTAGGTCATCCAATCGGTGCTAGTGGAGCCCGTATCCTTGTCACTCTTTTACATGAAATGCAACGAAGACAAAGTAATGTTGGCCTGGCGACTTTATGTATTGGTGGCGGTCAAGGCGTAGCAACGATTGTAGAAAGAGTTCAATAAAAGCTCTCAAATTTTAGCACAAATCACTTCTTTATCTAATGACTTAACTAAAAAGTAGGTATAGGGCTACGAGCACCTTCACCTACTTTTTTTGAATGAACAGCAAAATCTTTACCGCCTTATCTCTTCTTATGTTCTTTAATCACTTCTCTAAACACATCCGGATAATCGGTAAAAAGTCCATTCACACCCCAGTCTAATGCTCTTTCCATCGCCTCTCTCGTATTGACCGTATAAGGGTGGATATACAAGTTATGCGAATGTACTTTTTGTACATATTCCTCTGTAATCCTTGCAAAGCTAGGTCCAACACCAATTGCATACTCTTTAATTGCTTCTAACTGGGCATCTGCCCCCTCATCTAAAACTGGCTGGCTCAGAAGTTGAACCAATGGCAAATTCGGATTCATCTCATGGATATTTAATAAACTTTCAGGAATAAACGATTGAATAATCACCTTACTTGAACGACCATTCACACCTGCTAAGTTATATTTATCTAAAAGTCTAAGTAACTCGGCTTCCATCCCAGGATAAAGCTCAGGCGACTTCGTTTCAATATAATATAATGAGGAACGTCCAAACTTTCGAAACACTTCTTCAAGAGTTGGAACCTTTAAACCAACATATTTACTCTTCGCTTTTTCTGGATTTCTTTCATTAAACCAAGAACCTGCATCCAGTTCTTTAATCTCCTCTAGCGTCATATCTGCGACTGCCCCGGAACCATTTGTCGTACGATCAACTGTCGTATCATGCATCGCAATTAAAACACCGTCCTTGGTCATTTGAAGATCAATTTCAATATAATCAGCCTTCATCTTTTCGCCCATCTCATATGCAACCAATGTATGCTCAGGGGCATAACCAGAAGCACCACGATGGGCAACATTAAGAATTTTCGAACTCGGTACTGGGTAGAGCGACTCGTCCTTTTTTTTCGCAGAAGCACCCGGTGCCAAACCTGAAGCAACTAACCCAATACTTAATGCGACAATTACCATTCTTTTTAAACTCTTTTTCATACACTACTCATCTCCCTTTGATTTTATCTTTACGTTCCAAAGTGATAACATGAAGCAGCTTACTTTTTTTATATTACCTAAAAGAGTTTAAGTATCCTCCCCTCCTTTTGTTAAGAAATGATAAATTAACATTTACACAACTTAGACCTAAGCATTTTTTAACCCTAAAGAAATAAGCCCTGTCCCAAAAAAATCTTAAATAATAGAAAAAGCCGATGATATTTTACTCGTAAAATACATCGACTTTGATTATTTTTTGAATGAAATTAACTAGGTGGACATTGAGCTCTATTTACCGCTCACAAATCTTGAAGTCTCTTGTTTAGCCATATCGGTCCTTATGTTTTAGGGAGATATAGTTGGTTCATGTTACATTATAATCTTGGAAAGTAGCCTTTTAGTTACACATAAAAATCGCTCCTCTTTGGTTTGTAGTGTGGTAACTCCATTCTAAAGGAAAGAGCTTTTTTTGCCTTTCTTGATAGAAAATAAAACTTAGCGGACGAGATGGGTGGCCGACTCCTGCAGGAGGAAAGGGCAGGCTGAAATCCACTGGCGTAGACAGTTAGTTCAGCGCCCGCCTGCGGAAAGCGTGCCCCCCATCTCGGGAGCGATGTCTTCCCTCTTACTTTTATCATATTCAAAAAGGGGCTGAACCCTCAAAGGTCATTTTCATGACTTTTGGGACAGCCCCCTGTATTGTTCTCATGTTTCCTCATCAAGTTTCAAACCATTTGATTGGTGAGTAACAAATTGATGAATAACATCATTTAATTTAAGTGCCGCTTTCGTTGGTAGTTGATGCTTTTCATTTTCTAAAAAAACTAATTGGTTATGAGGAATCTTTTTATGCAAAAGCCTGGCATAGCGATGAAAAGATTTATCTTTCGTACCGTAGACAAGCAAAACCGGCAAATCAATTTTAGGCAACATCCTCGTACAATTATAGCGTAAACTATAGCGGTAATATTGTTGGATATTTTTAACCTCTCCACGTGATGATTCTTTAAACAAATGCAAAAATGCTCGGCTTTTATCTGCATTTCCCCATGTGATCGCCAAATTCAAAAAAGGAACTCTTTTCTTCTCTGCTAATTTAACAGCAAAGCTTATTCTCTCTTTTAAATAAAAATCCCTCACTTCCGACATCCCACTAATAATAATTCCACCCAAAGCTCGATTAGGTTTTGTCAATAAATACTCCAAAACGATAGAGCCACCCGTTGAATATCCACCAATAAAAGCCTTTTCTATATCTAAATGTTCTAAAATTTTTATTATATCTTCCACAATAAGCGGATAAGTAATCGCCTCTTCTGAATAGCCACTTCTTCCATGACCTCTAATATCAAAAGTGATCACTTTAAACGTTTGCGATAACCCTTCTAATTGATACATAAAATTAGCACTCGTAAGAAGCGGTGGATGAATAAAAACGAGCGGGATCCCCGTACCCTTTACGGAATAATACAAAATAGTATCTTCTAATTCTAAAATAGGCATGTTACAAACCACCTCAATGACTTTCAAATTACAGATAGTATGTAACTTAACACCGATTATAATTCTTATTTTGTCACATAACTTATTCTTCAATTGAATTCATTTGTGGTAGAGCCAACATTATAAACTTTCTTAATCTCTTCAAAAAGACTATCACCCCGTATATGAAGGCTGATGTATTGAGGATCATATAAAAAGAGTCTAACCTGTAATAGCTGGTTGAACTCTTTTTGACTAAGGTTTTAGAATACTAAAGGTAGTAGTGGTAGAACGTTATCCCTCGTTAAATAAAAGATTTAATTGACTTAATAAAATAATTAACCAATTAAAACTTGATCTTCTGGATAGCCAATTTTTGTTGAGTTTTTCTTTTTAGCTAATGCATATGCTAAGGTTAGTGGTCCTAACCTTCCAATAAACATGGTAATAGTTACAATTATTTTTCCAAGAGAAGTTAGTTCACTTGTCAAGCCCATAGAAAGACCTGTCGTGCTAAAGGCAGAGGTAGCCTCAAACAAAACTTCTAAAAAATGTTCTTCCAACATATTTTCAGTAATCGTTAATAGTAAAGCTACAATAAATACACACGTGAGTGAACTTACGACAACTGCTAGAGCTCTCATAACGGTCTCAGTGCCTATTTTTCGTTTAAATACATGGATCGGTCCACCACCACGAAATGTGTTTAAGGTTGCCAAGATAAGTACAAAAAATGTATTTGTCTTTATTCCACCACCGGTCCCTCCGGATGAAGCCCCAATGAACATTAAAATAATGATGATAAGCTGTGAAGATGAAAGCATATTCCCTATATCAATTGTATTAAAACCTGCACTTCGAGGCGTTGTACTTTGAAAAAAAGCAGCTGCTATCTTTTCACCCATTGTTAAGTTTGCAAATGTAGTTGGATTCCAATTTTCTAATAATAAAAGCACAATAAATCCACAAATGGTTAATAATCCAGAGGTGACTAGTACTACCTTTGTATGTAAAGAGAATTTTTTCCAATCTCTTTTTTTGAAAAGCTCAACAATAACGATATAGCCGAGTCCACCAAATATAAACAGAGTAATTATTGTCAAATTGACCACAGGATCGTCCAAGTAGTTACTCAAACTATCTGGCCATAATGAAAAACCAGCATTATTAAAAGCAGACACAGAGTGAAATAAAGCATAATAGCTAGCTTTTTGAAGCCCCATCTCCCCCACCCAGCGTAAGGTCAAAATAATTGTAGCAACTAACTCAAAAATAAAAGCAATCATAAATATATATAAACAAAGTTTAGTAAGCCCGTCTCTCGAACTAGCTTGTGTTGTTTCTTGTAAAATTAACTGCTGTCTCAATCCTATCTTTCTCCCTAAAAGGATGGCAATCATTACACCTAGTGTCATAAAACCAAGACCACCAATTTGAATCAAAATCATAATAACAACTTGCCCAAACGTTGAAAAAGACGATCCGGTATTAATCACTACAAGTCCATTCACACAAACAGCAGACGTTGCAGTAAACAGCGCATCAATCCATGTAATCGTATTGCTATTAGATGAAACAGGAAAACGTAATAAAATCGTACCAATTAGTATAAGTAATAAAAATATAAAAATAATGAGTTGAGGTGGACTAACCTTTTTCTGGCTTTTACCACTTGTGCCCATATTTATCCTCCATATGGCGAATCTCTTTATTACTTCCAATCATTAACAATATATCTTCTGTTCGAATAACATCTTCTGCTTTAGGAGAAATATTTACACTTTCACCACTTTTAATTGCTAATATATTACATCCATAAGTTGCTCTGATATCTAACTGAGCAAGAGTACGGCCATTCATTGACTGAGGTGCCTTCATCTCCACAACGTTATAGTGGGGTGATAACTCAATATAGTCTACTAAATTATCAGAGCTGAGTTGAGTCCCTAAACGAATTCCCATATCTCTTTCTGGATAAACAACTTGATCAACACCGATTTTCATTAATACTTTACCATGAGTGGCATTTGTTGCTTTAGCTGTAACTTTTGAAAGCCCCATCTCCTTTAGAAGTAAAGTTGTTAAAATACTAGCTTGAAGATTTTCACCTATAGCTACAACCGCATGATTAAAATGATGTACACCTAATTCTTGCAAAACGGTTTCATCTGTACTATCTCCTTGTACTACATGAGTTGCAATTGTTGCCATTTTTTCTACTAAATTTATATCTTTATCCAAGGCTAGTACTTCATGATTGTTTTCAATAAGCGTTCTAGTCAAACTTGAGCCGAACCTACCCAGTCCAATAACAACAAACTGTTTCTTCATAAATCGTTTCCTTTCAAATTTTTACTGATTACTTTTTTTATTCAAGAACAAGATTTTAAAACAACGGTCTTTTGAAAATTTTAGAAGTATAATTTAGAGCACATTTTTACTTACCATACTGTATGGTGAGACATCATTGTTAAGTTCGCTAAATCTAACCAGGAATTTTCTAACGTATTTGTCTAGTCTATGGAAGATAATATATACCTCCCTAATATAAAAAGCAATATATCTTTAGGACGTATGGGACTAAAAAAGATCGTATACAAAATTGGAGGAAATAAACAAAAAAGAGGTAATTTGATACTTCAATAGAATCCTCATGTTTGGAAGGAATTAAAACACTCTCTTTATTAATCTAAATTTTTCAGGTCGCGTATCAACATTAACATATTCTATTCATATAACACGAACAGCTTCGTTACACATTAGGAATAAATTTTATTTTATCGATAATAATACACTTTAGGCTCTAGCGTCACTTCAATGATCCTTTGATTTCGAACTTAATTAATTTGTTCATGTTAATTTTCATCCCTATTAATAGTCAATTCATTGTCTTTTCTTTGGTTATCATTATATGTATTATTCGCCTTTTTAATACACCAACTGCATTTCAAGAGAAAATAATCTCCTTTTTGATGGGCAAGAACAAAAAAATTTTTTAGTTAATTTTACCCTCTTTCTTCATATTTAATTAGGGAATTAAAAATAGAGGAAGCCAACGGTAACTTTGATGCACACTGATTTAATTTGGGTTATAATCCTATTTGACTCTTAATAAATGTTCTAACTAACAAATGTATGAACACGTAAGTAATAATGTGTTAAAGATTAGGATTTAAGGAGGTATGTCGTTTGACTGTATTGCACTGGGCTACAATTTCGCCTTTCTTATTCGCGATAATAGTCCCTTTTCTTTTTAAGTATGTTAAAAGAATTCACACAGGTTGGTTTGTATTAATACTACCACTTGTATTATTTGGTTATTTCTTGCAATATCTTTCGGTTACATCGAACGGTAAAGTTGTTGAACATACCGTACAATGGGTACCGTCTTTAGGGGTTAACTTCACCGTTTATATTGATGGTTTGAGTTTACTTTTCCTTTTATTAATCTCTGGAATTGGCTCACTCGTAGTACTTTACTCAATATTCTACTTATCGAAGAGTACTGAAAAGCTTAATAACTTCTATGTCTATCTCCTCATGTTTATGGGAGCAATGTTAGGAGTTGTTATCTCAGATAATTTAATCGTTCTTTATATTTTTTGGGAATTAACTAGCTTAGCTTCATCACTCCTTATTAGTTATTGGTTTGCTCGAGAGAAATCGACTTACGGAGCATTGAAATCCATGTTAATAACAGTGTTTGGTGGATTCTCCATGCTTGCTGGGTTCTCTTTTTTATATGTAATAACGGGAACATTTAGCATTCGTGAAATCATTGCTAGTGTAGATTTAGTAACATCTAGTTCACTATTCTTACCTGCAATGCTCTTAATTTTACTAGGAGCATTTACAAAGTCAGCTCAATTTCCATTCCATATCTGGTTACCAGATGCAATGGAAGCTCCAACTCCTGTAAGTGCTTACTTACATTCAGCAACAATGGTTAAGGCAGGCATATATTTGGTTGCACGTTTAACTCCTATTTTTGGTGGTGCATCAGAATGGTTCTGGCTATTAACCGGATTTGGGTTAATGACCTTAATTTGGGGGTCCGTCTCAGCTGTACGTCAAAAAGATTTAAAGTCCATACTAGCTTTCTCTACCATAAGTCAGCTCGGTTTAATTATGAGCTTGTTAGGTGTTGGCTCGGCTGCTATTTACTATGCTGATAGTCCTGACCCTACTTATTTTGCATTTGCTGTGATGGCTGCAATCTTTCATTTAATTAATCACGCTACATTTAAGGGAAGTCTGTTCATGGCTGTCGGTATCATTGATCATGAAACTGGTTCTCGCGATATTCGAAAACTCGGTGGACTCATGACTATAATGCCTATCACATTTACCGTGTCTTTAATTGGACTAGCTTCCATGGCGGGTCTCCCTCCATTTAACGGCTTCTTAAGTAAGGAAATGTTTTTTACGGCCCTTATACGTGCTCAAGAAATTGGCGCCTTTAATATGGAAACTTTTAGTATCATTTTGCCAATTGTCGCTTGGATTGCAAGTATTTTCACATTCTTGTATTGCTTAATCATGTTCACCAAGACATTTTTAGGTAAGTTTAAACCAGAGAATTTCAAAGTCAAGGTTCATGAAGCACCAATTGGAATGTTAATCAGTCCAATTATTTTAGCTTCACTTGTCGTAGTGTTTGGTTTATTTCCAAACCTCCTTTCTTATACGCTTATTGAACCGGCTATGCGTTCCATTTTACCAATGTTACTTGAGCCCGGAGAAACGTTCTATGTTGATATTTATATGTGGCATGGATTTAACACAGAATTATTCATGACAATCGGTGTTGTAACTGCTGGTATATTGCTGTACACATTAATGAAAAAATGGGCAAGTACGAAATTCTATTTAAGCGAACGCGATCCACTTAACTGGTTCTATGATAGCTCTTATGACGGTGTCATCAAAGGTTCCCAAGTAGTTACGCGTGCTCAAATGACCGGATTATTACGTGATTATTTTGCTTATATGCTCATCTTTATGATTATTCTATTCACGTACACGATGTATCGCTATGACGCTTTTTCAATCGATACAACAAATGTTTCATTTATTCACCCTTATATGTGGCTTATCTTTGGGATTATGATTTTTGCGACTTTAAGTGTGCCATTTATTCATAACAGAATGGCTATTGTTATTGTTGTTGGTGTCATTGGGTTTTTATTAGCACTAGTATTTGTTGTATTTAGAGCTCCTGACCTTGCATTGACACAACTATTAATTGAAACGGTAACGGTTGTTTTATTTATGATTGTGTTTTATCACTTGCCTGAATTAAGGAAAATAAAGTCTAAACCAAGATTTAACATTTTGAACTTTATTATTTCAGCGGCTGTCGGTATCCTTGTTACAGCAATTGCGTTTAGCGCTCTAGCATTAGGAAACGAAGCTGGAATTGAGTCTATTTCACAGTATTATATTGAGAATTCTAAAACTCTAGCAGGCGGATACAACATGGTTAACGTTGTTTTAGTTGATTTCCGTGGTCTTGATACGATGCTAGAAGCGTTGGTATTAGGTATTGCAGCACTAGGTATTGTTGTGTTAATTAAGCTACGTATGAGTGGGAGGGAAGATGTGTGAGAAATATAAATACAAATGATGTTTTGCTACAGACCATCACTCGTGTTGTTGTTATTATCATCCTAATCTTCTCTGTATACCTCTTTCTAGCCGGTCATAATAGTCCTGGCGGAGGCTTCATCGGTGGATTAATGACAGCTAGTGCCTTATTACTTATGTATTTAGTATTTGATATTAAAAGCATTAAAAAAACCTTAAAAATTAACTTTGAAGCTGTAATTGGTATCGGATTAATTATCACAATTGTTACAGGGTTTATAGGTGTATTCAATGGTGACGCTTATTTAACTCAGTACTTTGAATATTTTCAACTACCAATTCTTGGTGAAACAGAGCTAACAACAGCACTTCCATTTGATCTTGGGATTTATTTAGTTGTTGTTAGTATCGCGCTCACCATCATATTAGCAATTGCGGAGGATGATGCGTAATGGAAATACTTATGTCCATCACAGTCGGTGTTCTCTTTATGGTAGGAACCTATTTACTTCTATCAAAAAGCTTACTAAAAGTAGTCATTTCTTTAATGTTACTTTCACACGGGGCACATTTACTATTATTAACAATGGCCGGATTACAATCAGGAGCACCACCGTTATTAAGCCTTGGGGCAGAGTCTTATACAGATCCCTTGCCTCAAGCATTAATCTTAACAGCAATCGTAATTAGTTTTGGGGTCACTTCATTCTTACTTGTGTTGGCTTACCGCACATATAAAGAACATAAAACAGATGATTTAGACCAGTTAAGGGGTTCTGCAGATGAGTAATTTAATCTTATTACCTATTTTAATCCCATTTTTAATTGGAGCTATTTTAATTTTATTTGCAAAGAAAATTGCAATTCAACGCTTCATTAGTGGATTAAGTGCGATAAGTATGCTCCTAGTATCTATCTTTCTTGCGATACATGTCTATCAGGAAGGGATTGCTGTTCTAGAGCTAGGAAATTGGCCAGCGCCATTTGGAATTGTCATTGTAGCTGACATGTTTGCTACAATGATGTTGATATTATCTAGTATTGTTGGTTTAGTTTGTTTGTTCTTTGCTTTCCAAACACTTTCAACAAAGCGGGAAAAATCCTATTTTTATCCATTTTATTTTTTCTTATTAGCAGGTGTGAATGGGGCCTTTTTAACAGGGGACTTATTTAACCTATTCGTATTCTTTGAAGTGATGTTAATTTCCTCTTATATCTTAATTGTAATTGGGGGTACTAAATATCAGTTACGAGAGTCCTTTAAATATGTTGTCATGAATGTATTTGCTTCAATTTTATTCCTAGTTGGAGTAGCTTATATTTATTCAGTAACTGGAACATTAAACCTTGCAGATTTAGCAGTTAAGATCGAAGGGTTAGAACAAGTCGGGGTATTAAATGTGATCGCGGTTATCTTTTTAGTTGTGTTTGCAATGAAAGGTGGCTTGTTCCCATTATATTTTTGGCTACCTCGTTCTTATTACGGACCACCAGCAGCCATTGCAGCTTTATTTGGAGCACTCCTAACTAAGGTTGGGATTTACGCAATTATGCGTACTTTCACTCTTGTTTTCACCCATGATCCTGACTTTACCCACACACTTATTTTGATCTTAGCCGGTCTTACAATGTTCTTTGGGGTATTAGGAGCTGTTTCTCAATTTGACTTCAAACGAATCTTGTCATACCACATTATTAGTCAGGTAGGTTACATGGTTATGGGTTTAGGTATTTTTACACCACTCGCAATTGCCGGAGCCATTTATTATATAGCCCACCATATTATCGTTAAGGCTGCGTTATTTTTATTCGCAGGTGCTACACAAAAAATAACTGGGACGACCGATTTAAAACAAATGGGCGGTTTGTTAAAAACACATCCAGTACTAGCGTGGCTTTTCTTTATCTCAGCCATTTCGTTAGCAGGGATTCCCCCATTAAGTGGTTTCTTTAGTAAATTTGCATTAATTTTAGCTGCTTTTTTACAAGAGAACTACATTATTGCAACTGTTGCTTTAGTTGTCGGCTTACTTACGTTATTCTCAATGATGAAAATCTTTATGTATGCATTCTGGGGAGAACAAAAACATACAGAAGAACAAGCACAAATGAAAATTGGAAAACTATTAATTCCCATTATTCCACTTGTTGCTTTAACAATTGGATTAGGATTTTTGGCAGAACCAATTTTTCAATATTCACTTCAGGTTGCCGAACAATTGTTAGATCCGACAATTTATATCGAATCTGTTCTTAAGGAGTAGTTGCTATGGCTTTTCAAATCTTATTAAATCTTTTAATTGCATTTGCTTGGGTGAACTTTCAACATAGCTACACAAGCGTCGATTTTTTAGTTGGTTACATTATCGGGATTTTTATCTTGTTTTTCTTACGTCGCTTTATGAAATTTGACTTTTATATGCGTCGAGTATGGGCCCTTATTAAACTAGCTGTTTTATTCTTTGTCGAGCTTATCAAAGCAAATATAGATGTCCTACGCGTCGTTTTAAAACCTAAACTAGACAATCAACCTGGAATTATCGCGGTACCGACTAAATTAACAACAGACTGGGAAGTTTCGTTACTTGCGGCGTTAATCTCACTTACTCCTGGTACTTTATCAATGGATTTCTCCCAAGACGGAAAGTATATTTATGTTCATGCTTTAGATATTCCTAATAAAGAACAAATGGTTCGAGATATTCATGATACTTTTGAACGTGCCATTATGGAGGTGACTCGGGGAAATGTTTGAAACGATCCTATTTGGTGTCCTCATCATGATGTCGCTCTCTCTATTTATTTGCTTAATACGCACGGTAATAGGGCCAACTACCTCTGATCGTATCATAGCCCTAGATACATTCGGCATCACTTTAATAGGCTTTATTGGTGTGATTATGATCTTACAAGACACGCTAGCTTATACAGAGGTCATTCTTGTTATTAGTATCTTAGCGTTTATCGGAACAGTAGCAATGTCCAAGTTTATTGAAAGAGGTGTTATTATTGACCGCGGTTGAAATCCTCGTCAGTATTTTTGTTATTATTGGTGCTCTATTTAACCTCCTCGCTGCTATTGGGATCGTTCGTTTACAAGATGTTTATAGTCGAATTCATGCGGCATCTAAAAGTGCAACACTCGGCGTTATGTCTGTTATGCTAGGTACATTTTTATATTTTTTGTTGGGACAAGGAGAATATGTTGGTAAAATTCTTTTAACTATTCTATTTGTATTTATAACAGCACCAGCTGCTGGGTTGATGATGGGTCGCTCTGCATATAATGTAGGAGTTCCGTTATGGAAAAATAGTGTACAGGATGATCTAAAGGAAGTTAAACGCTCAGAAAAGAAACACTAAAACCATTTATTCGAGAGCCGATTGATAAAAAAGCCATTCGTTGTGATTAGGCTTGAAAGATTTATATCTCTCGCTTGACTATATTCTAAAAAAACAACCATAAAGCACTAACTAACGACCATGACCGCAAATTACTGCGATCATGGTCGTTTTATAAAAAAGTGGAATTATCATCAGTTCTTATCTCCCTAAAAACGTCCTGACTTAAAAATCGAAAAGATCAGCCAAACGAACATCAGCATCGCAATCACAAATCCAACTTCAATCGCTGGTATGTCCCAAAGCAAAGAGGATTGACTACTAATAGCCGAACCAATCAGAAGACCAACCATAATAATACTAAATGAAAGCAACACAATCGCAAACGATAAACGGTTACTCACCCGGTCAAGTTTATTTAAAAACATTTCCGCTTTTGGAAATACTACTTCAATCGGAACCTTCCCCTTTTTTAGCATGGCCGTCACATCTTTTATATGCTTCGGTGCTTCGGTAAATAGCTCCCAGTACTCCGTCCAATGATTAAAGGAGTCCTTAACAAGATTATCAGGTCGATATCTTTCAATAATTAATTTCCGTCCGAATGGCTCAGCAATATCGATAATACTTATGTCTGGGTCAAGTCTTTCCACTAATCCTTCCATGGTGAGAAGTGCTTTTCCAACTAAGGTTAAATTAGAAGGGATTTTAATTTCATGATGGTGAGCAACAGAAAATAAATCGGTCACTGCCTCACCAAGACTAACCTGGCTTAACGGAATATCAAAGTACTTATCTCGCAAAAGCTCGACATCCGCATTTAACAATTCAATATCAACAGAATCTGGAACAATCCCCATTCGCATGATCGCTTTAATAATCCCAGCGGTACTTTGATTCATCATAGCAATGATTAATGAGGCAAGATTTGACTTCATATGTGGCGTTAACCGCCCGACCATTCCAAAGTCCATTAGGACGACAACATCCCCAGGCAAGGCTGTTACATTTCCAGGATGCGGATCACCATGGAAGAATCCATCAATAAGAATCTGTTGCATAACGGACTCAACAATTCTTTCTGCAATTAATTTTGTATTAAATCCTTGCTTGTGTAGTTGCTCAAGATCAAGTAAATTCTTTCCTTGAACATACTCCATTGTCAAAACTTTTTTTGTTGTATAATCCCAATACACATTCGGAATACGGATATAGTCGACATCATTAAATTGTTTCGCAATCCTTCCAGCATTTCTTCCTTCATAATAATAATCAAGTTCAGCCAAAAGAGCGGTAGAAAATTCCTTAATAATGTCACTTACTTGATATTGAGCTGCCCATTCAAGCCTATGTTCAGCAATTTCAGCAATATGCTGCAAAATTTCTAAATCTGTCCTAACCATCTTTTCGATATTAGGACGTTGAACTTTAACCGCGACCTTTTCGCCTGACTTTAATTCTGCATAATGCACTTGGCCAATCGAGGCAGAACCGAGTGGCTCTTCATGAAACTCAGTAAAGAGCTCTTCCATCTCCATTTCAAGTTCTTCTTCAATGATTTGCTTTACTTCAGAATATGAAAATGGGGTCACATGATCTTGAAGTTTTTCTAATTCCTTAATAATATCGGCTGGAATGAGATCGGGTCGCGTACTAGCAATTTGTCCAAGCTTTACATAAGTAGGGCCAAGCTCTTCTAAAAAATAGCGAAATCGCTCACCTGTTGTTTTAGTTTGTACTTCTTTCCGATCTTTCGTAAACATTCTTTTCGGTAATGACAAAAACTCATGTAATCCTAGTTCTTTTACTAAATAGCCAAATCCATTGCGGGAGAAGGCGACGGCAATTTCTCGATAACGATGTATGTGACGAAACCGTCTCTCAAAAATACGAATCCCCCCTTAATTATCCAGTCATTAATTTAGCTTTCGTTTATTCTTTATTTTTTAATTGAAGCTCTAACTGTGTAATTCGCTGTTCTAGCCTTTCCACTTCATCCTTTGTCGCAACATTCCATTCACTTAACACCTTTTTTAGCTGTTCCTGTAGTTTTTTATCGAATAATTCCTGCTTTTCTCCTCCTTTTTCCATCACTGTTTCCATAAATTCCTTCGACTCTTGCTTCGTTAGTTCACCCTTTTTAACAAGTTCATCAAAAACTTTTTCTGCCTGTTCCTTACTTGCTGCTGCCAAACCAAAACCTAAAGCCATCCCTTTTTTAATAGCATCTCTCATACGAATCAACCCTCCACAATAATTTGTATTAGTTTTATCATTCCTTACAAAGATACAAAGTAAACTCCGTTCAGCAAAAATTCACGATTCTGACTTATGCTTAAAGGAATTTACGACTATTTTCAATAAAAAATCCTCCCAGCTAGGTGATTTTTCATCTGCCATGGAGGATACATTTCTTTTAAGTTTAGATATAAGGTAGTTCATTTAGAACAACTCTTCTTGCTTTTCTTTACTCCTAACAGTAACTTATTAGTTCCTCTTAAAAATAAATAATGCAAAACAGACACTGCTCCTGCAATTAGAATCAAAGTCATCCAGCTTGCGACTCCGACACTATCAAGTAAGAGTAAAAAACCAATCGCAAATAAAAAACCACCGACCAAATGGATAATCGTTCTAGCTGATCGTTTAATCGGCTCAATTTTCTTTAACTGTCGATCAAAAAAGTAAATAATAAGAGCTACGGCCGTGAAAATGAGGATACTTGATTGTAAATTAAAATAGACTAAATCAAAAAAACTCCAGTAATCTCCACCTTCTTGTTGCTGAGAAACAGGTATGTAATGTATAAATGCAACTACCGTAGAAAATAAAATAGATGAAAGCATAATCGTGATCATTCTTGCTAAAATCGCCATAATGTCTGTCTCACACTCCTTCATTACTATATTACAACAATATTCTAAATATAAGTACAATGACATCACAAAAAAAGTGACCGATTATCGATCACTTTTTACTCTTTATTTATTTTGCATATTTAACAATCGCATCACGTAATAACTCAACTACTTGTTCTTTCGCTCTGTTATTATAATATTTTGCAAAACGTTCATCCGCAACGTACGTTTCTGCTAAGCCAACGTGTGCTTCCGTTGAATACTCTGGCCACGAATAACTCAACCATTCTTTATGTTTTTCATAAACCGCTTTGGCATCAGCCGATTCTAAGTCGTTGGTTTTTGCTAGACGAGCTAATGCTTCAAACATCTCTTCCTCCACTTTTTGCATGTTCTCAAAATCTTCTTCCTTCATATTCATCCACTTCTGATTAGAAGCTTCGACTGTTTGTTTACCATACTTTTCTCTAATTTCCTTGCCGTAACTTTTTTCATTTTCAGCTAATTTATCTTGCTTAAACGCTTCAAATTTTTCTTGATCGCTCATTTGAATCTCTCCTTTATGGTGACGTATCGATTTTGCCACTGTCGTCAACAGGTGATCAATCTGTGCTCTCTTTTGTAGCAATTCTTCATAATGAGAGCGGAGGGCAACCTGAATATCAAAGTCCGGTTTCGCAAGCATTGTCTGAATGTCCTCTAGCTTCATATCGATTGAACGGTAGAAAAGAATTTGTTGCAGCTTATCAATCTCGTTTTCTCCGTAAATACGATAGCCAGATGAATTAATTCTTGCTGGTTTTAATAAGTTGATTTCGTCGTAATAACGCAGGGTTCGTGCACTAACACCTGACATTTCCGCGACCTTTTTTATCGTGTATTCCATGCGTTCACCTCCTGATAATTCCATCATAAAGCTTTACGTTACGTTAAGGTCAAGAGCGATTATTCATTTTATCGCCCAGTTAAATAAGTTTATTTTCCACCCTATCCACTCTTTAAATAAACGTTTAATTAAAAGCTAGTTTAAACATGCTGGGACATAACTAACTATACAAAGTAGAAACAAGTCAAATTGCATATTTTGGGTTGTTTCTCGGTTCCATATTTCTCTGTTATGAGCCTTGTCACTTCACACTATTACCTACAAGCTTGAATACAGAGATTCGCCTGTGCCCTAGCGGACGAAAACATGCGGAGACTCCCGTGGGAAGTAGTGGCAGTACCGAAATCCACCGGCTAGGCCGGTTAGTTCGGTGCCACCCCACAGGACGCGGAGCATGATTTTCGGGAGCGGTGAGACGAACACCATTCATCGCCAACCACTTTGGTTCCGTTAAATAGAACGAAAGCCGATGACATTTTACAACGAGTAAAATGTCATCGGCTTTTCATATCAAAGGAGGGTTTTGTCCCAGCTTCTATTATGCTAAAGCTGCTAAAAGGGTCCCTCCTATTGCTCCTGTCAGAACAATAACCCATGGAGGTAATTTCAAATAAACAAGCATACTAAATAAGATAGCGGCAAATGCAAAATCAACCGAAGATAGAATCGCACTTGTCCAAATAGGCTCATAAAAAGCCGAGATAATAATCCCGACAACCGCTGCATTTACACCTAATAGTGCCGCATTGACTTTTTTATTTTGCCTTAAGACATTCCAGAATGGTAAACAACCTAGTATAAGAAGGAAGGCCGGTGTAAAAATTGCTATCGTTGCGACGACACCACCTGACCACCCAGAAATTGTCGCTCCAATGTATGCGGCAAATGTAAATAGCGGGCCTGGCACAGCTTGTGTCGCCCCGTAACCTGCTAAAAAGTCTTGCTCACTAATCATACCAGTCGGAACAAACTCTCGCTCTAATAGCGGTAAAACGACATGCCCCCCACCAAACACTAATGAGCCCGCTCGGTAAAAACTATCAATCATTGCTAACCAATTGGATTGAATAAGATAACTCGCAATCGGTAAACCAGCAAGTAAACCAAAAAATAACAAAAGGCAAATAGCACCGAATCTTTTTGAAAGAGGAAATGATAATTCTCCCCCTGATTTTTCTACGTTCTTCCCTTTATACAACCAATACCCGACGACAGCTGCTCCGAAAATAGCCCCAACTTGAGCCAAAGCACTTGGAATTAGTAAAGTGAATAAAAGAGCAAAAAGAGCAATCAATTTTCTCTTAACGTCAGGTGTTAAATTTTGAGCCATCCCAATGATCGCATGGGCAACAACAACGACGGCTACAATTTTGAGACCGTGGATAAAACCAAAATCACCAACACCAGCTTGTTGAGCAAATAAAGCAAACAAGATTAAAGCTAATACAGAAGGAAAAGTAAACCCTAAAAAAGAGATAAACCCTCCGATAACTCCGGCTCGTATCACACCAATTCCAATCCCAACTTGGCTACTAGCAGGACCAGGTAAAAACTGACACAACGCCACTAAATCGGCATAATCCTTTTCACTCAGCCACTTTCTTCTTCTCACATATTCTTGGTGAAAGTAACTTAGGTGGGCGACCGGTCCCCCAAATGAGGTCAGACCGAGTCTCGTCGATATGACAAATATCTCTATCAACTTTTGAAAATAATTCATTAGATACCTCGATTCATTTTTAAGAGTCATTTTAATTATAAATTATCATACATTAACAGGAAGTTAAAGCTATCATCCTGTTAATGTTCAATATCTTCTAAAAAAATTCACCTTATAGCAACCATTACAAATAGACCTTTTGAACTAATCTATTATAATAGATTAGTTGGTCACCTTAACATTAAGTTAAATATTATCTTTGTTCACATACGGTTTATGATCAAGATGATGAACAGAGCTGATAAAACGAAGCGTCTTTGTTTTGGCACGCATGACAATCGAATGTGTTTCAACTAAATGATCACCTAAAAATCGAACTTCTTCCAAAATATCTCCTGAAGTTACACCTGTAGCGGCAAAAATAGCATCATCACCTGCAACAAGATCATCTAATGTTAACACTCTTGTCGGGTCTTCAATCCCCATTCGTTTACATCTTTCAAATTCAGCTTCATTTTCTGGAAGTAATCGACCTTGTAATTCTCCGCCAAGACATTTTAAACCAGCTGCCGCAATAACGCCTTCTGGTGCACCACCACTTCCAACAAATAAATCCACACCTGTTTTAGGAAAGGCTGTCGCAATTGCTGCACTAATATCATTATCCGAAAACAACTTAACCCTCGCCCCTTTTTGACGAATGCGTTCGATTAATTCCTGATGACGTTCTCTTTCAAGAACCATCACAGTTAAATCTTGAACTCTTTTTTTCGTTGCTTGTGCGACAATATCAATTGTTGTTTCAATCGGATCATTAATATTGATCTTACCAGCAGCTACGGAACCAACCGCAATCTTTTCCATATACATGTCAGGGGCATGTAATAATGTCCCCTTATCCGCTATCGCTAACACCGTAATTGCATTAGAATACCCTTTAGCTACAATATTTGTCCCTTCAATCGGATCAACGGCAATATCAACTTCTGGCCCTTCACCAGTTCCTAATTCTTCACCTATATATAACATCGGAGCTTCATCCATTTCTCCTTCTCCAATGACCACTTTCCCCTTCATATTAACCGAATCAAAAATGGACCGCATGGCGTTAGTAGCTGCCCCATCCGCACTCATTTTATCTCCGCGTCCTAACCAACTTGCCGCAGCTAAAGCCGCCCCTTCTGTAACACGTACTACTTCTAACGCTAGTTCTCTATTCAAAATAACGCCCTCCTATCTATTACTCTCATTAAATAGCATATCATATTAAAATTAAATAATGTATCTTATTTTTATATAAAGTACACTATTACCCTTTTCAATAAGATATAGAAGGAGTTTCTAACTATTCATTTCAATCATTTTGTCGATATTTTCTTATAAACATTCATGCTAGACAAATAACCAGCCTTATTACAATCAGGCTAAAACTTCAACAGTAAACCCTCCCGGTGCTTGAACATAAAAAGTATATCCATGAGCTTCAATAGGTGGATCCATTTCAAATCCATCCTCCTTCAAACGTTGATAGATTTCATCAACCTTCTCCTTACTCTCTTGAGGGAATCCAATATGAAAGGTTTGAGGGTACTCAACACTCTTTCCTTTCATTAACGTTAGCACAAAGCCATCTTCGTCAAACATGGCAGCAAACCCATTTCCACGAGTTCCTTCGCATGTCATCCCAAAATAAGTTTCTAAAAACTCTCTCGCAGTCTCTACATTAGTAACCGTTAAATTCAAATGATTCAGTTTCATAATCTATGTCACCTCTTTTTTAATTTCCTTTCAAGTATATGACATTTATGCAAGTGATAAAGTTAGCCGGTTTTGTAACTTATTTTATTAGTATTAGTTAAAAAAACATTAGACATTTACTTACTTTCCTCCCCCTCTTACCATTGACACAAGCAATGAAAAGTATAATACTAAAAAACAAAACTCTATTTTCAGAATAGACTTTTTTTAACATTTTCACCTTCATGAAATCTGTGAGGACAATTAAAGGAGTAAGATAGATGAAACGGTTATGGGAACAGGTGCCACTCAAAGGACAAGTCATGTTATTTTCAAGCCTAATTGTCTTACTATCTCTTTTGATCTTAAGTTTGTTTGTCGCTCATAATCAAACAAACAATACAAGGGAGTATTTAGCTGAAAAGGTTCAGCTTAGTGCCAGTCATGTTGCATACAACTCCCTAGTTCAAAATTCACTTAAAGCGGGAGAAACGAATCAAGAATTAATGCATTATATCGAGATCATTAGAGAAGAAAATGACCTTCTCTATATTGTCGTTATGGATACTAATAAAATACGCTTTACCCACCCTAACAGCGAACAAATTGGCCGAACCTTTGTCGGGACAGATGCCGAACAAGTATTTTCAGGGGAAAAATATACTTCTGATAATGTAGGCACATTAGGGCCATCCATGCGTGCCTTTCATCCAGTTTGGGATAACGAAGGGAATCAAATTGGAGCTGTTTCTGTTGGAATTTCAACTGATGCGATTGCTAATGCTGTTTTAGATAATCAAAAAATCCTGATTATGATTACGACAATAAGTTTAATCCTTGGTCTTATCGGTGCTTGGACTTTAGCAAATCATTTTAAAAAAACATTAAATGGAATGGAGCCGAAAGAAATTGCTTTAGCCGTCCAGGAACGAAACTCTATGCTAGAAGCAGTTAATGACGGAATCATAGCGATTAATAATGCTGGAGAAGTCCTTTTAGCCAATGATGCAGCCCAACAATTTCTAAAACGGACCGGTTACCAAGGTCCCTTTGATCACACTCCTATTGATCTCATTTGGCCCGAGTTAAAACTTCAAGAGATGCTCATGACAACCTCCACCGATACTCATGAGTTAATTAAAAAAGGCGATGTCGAAACAGTTGTTACTCGAGTCCCTATGTATGTCAATCATCAATGTGTAGGGGCTCTGGCGACTTTTAATGAACGCAGCCACCTCCACGACATCGTAAGGCATCTTATTGGAGCAGAGGTATATGCTCATAGCTTAAGAAGTGAAACACATGAATTTATGAATAAACTTCATATTATTCAAGCAATGGTCGAAACAGAATCATATGAAGAGTTAAAAGATTATATTGAAGACCTTTCTGAACGTTACCACATGAAAACCGCAAGTGCGGCTAGCCAAGTGGAACAACTTGTCGAAGATGTGAGTATTTCTCACTATTTAGCAAAAAGAATCGGGTGGCTTGAACAAATGGGGGTTCATGTCCATATCCAAAGTGGAATTCCTTGGCCAAGTATGAGTGCTGATTTTATCGACATCTGGGTTACTGTCATTGGCAACACCTTTGATAATGCATGGGAAGCGATGCAGCATAAGGAACAAAAAAATCTAACTCTCACATTAAAACAAGTCGGTGGTGTACTCCGCTATGTGATTGAAGACAATGGAATTGGTTTTTCAGCAAACGAAAAACAACAATTCCTAACAAGTACAAAAAAAGGCGATCATGGCTATGGACTTGCCAATATCAAAAAGAAACTCCAGCCCCTTAATGGAACATTAGACATCTTATCAGAAAAAGATAAAGGGACGATTATTACGATTCATATTCCTTATACAGAAAGGAGACAAGAAAATGATTAAAGTTGCGATGATCGAAGATGACATAGATGTTAGCCGCTTTCACCGATTGTTCTTAAATAAAGTGGATGGATTTGAACTCATTTGTGAAGCCCATTCGCTTGAAGAAGGATTAACAAAACTCCAACAAAATCAACCCGACCTGCTCTTGCTTGATGTTTATATCGGTTCTAACAATGGACTCGACTTGCTGAAACAAATTCGAGCAGAAGGAAAGAATATAGATGTGATCTTAATTACTTCGGCCAATGATGCTCACACCGTTCAAACTGGTCATCGCTTTGGTGTCGTCGACTATTTGATTAAACCTTTTTCCTTTTCGCGCTTTCAAGAAGCCTTAAACCGTTATCGTGCCAATAGACTTGATTCAAGACAAATTTTTTCGCAACAAGAGATAGATAGGCTTCTACATAAAGGTGGTCAAAATAAAGTCTATACTCTGCCAAAAGGGATCACAAAAGTAACCGCCTTTCGGGTCATTCGCAGCTTAATCGAAGCACCTGATTGGCTTACCGCTGCTGACCTCTCCAACAGATGTGAAATCTCTCACGTATCATTACGTAAGTATTTGCGTTTTTTTGAAGAAGAAAAATTAATTGAAACAGAGCTAGTCTATCAAATATCTGGAAGACCTTTACAAAAATATAAAGCTACAAAAGATGCCCCTCTATTTTTAGAAGCTGGTTTCATTTAATTAAATAAGCTAGACGTAACCACCCATTTAATGAAAAATACAGTAAACGCTTTCACATTTTCATAGAAGAGGTGGTTACGATGAAACAAAGCTTCTCACTTGCTTGGGAAAAAATGTGGCAACAACATAATAAAACAAAAGACGCTCTTAATGTTTTTGCTTATGCTAAAAAAAGCAGCAATGCTCTAAAGAAAGAATCAAGTGAACACGAACAACTGAAACAAAAAGAGATTAAGCCAGTAAAGCCAAAACCAGATGAGAAAAAACCTTATACAAGAGGTCAACTAGTTGGGTTGTTGTTAGGACCTTTATTATTTTTATTGACCCTTCTTTTTTTCCATCCAGAAGGCCTCTCATCAGAAGGAAGACTTATTTTAGCCGCGACATTGTGGATTGCTACTTGGTGGATTACTGAAGCGATTCCAATTCCAGTAACGTCCTTAATGCCACTCATTTTATTGCCGCTAACAGGAACGATGACAGGCCCTGATGTCGCTTCTTCTTACGGGAATGATATTATTTTCTTATTTTTAGGCGGTTTCTTTATTGCGACCGCAATGGAGAAATGGAACTTACATCGAAGAATTGCTCTCTTTATCATTGCTGTTATCGGAACGAGCACGCAACGGATTTTGCTCGGCTTCATGTCCGCCACCGCATTTTTATCAATGTGGGTGTCTAACACAGCCGCTGTTATGATGATGATTCCGATGGCTCTTGCGATTACCGCACAAGTAGCCGCAACTTTAAAAGGTCAAAAAGATGGATCCGATTTACCTAAATTTGAAAAATCGATGCTTTTTGGAGTTGGTTATGCGGGAACAATTGGTGGTTTTGCTACCTTAATTGGAACACCTCCTACGATCATCTTTGCCGGACAGGTCAGAGAATTGTTTGGTGTAGAAGTTTCCTTTGCTTCATGGATGATGTTCGCGACTCCACTAATGATTGTAATCCTTCTTTGTACTTGGTTCTATTTGGCAAAAATTGCTTTTAAAATTAACCTTAAACACTTACCAGGTGGAAAAGAATTGATCCAAGATGAAAGGAAGAAGCTTGGGAAAATCTCGTATGAAGAAGGCATTGTCGCAACCATCTTTGTTTTTGCCGCTTTTATGTGGATTTCAAAAGACTTTTTCTGGAACGGAGAAAGTGCCCTGATTTTGCAATTACCAGGAATTTCTGACGGGATGATTGCTATGATGGCTACTATTCTATTATTTTTAATCCCGGGTAAAGCGAGTGCCCGTATACTCGATTGGGCCGATTCAAAGGATATTCCTTGGGGAGTATTATTACTGTTTGGTGGTGGGCTGGCGATTGCTGCTGGTTTCCAATCAAGTGGATTATCAACTTGGTTAGGAGAGCAACTAACCGTACTTGATGGACTCCATATTTTCATCATTATTGCTGGTGCAACATTATTAATCATGATGCTAACAGAAATCACGTCCAATACAGCAACGGCAACCATGATCATGCCAATACTAGCTTCTCTTGCTGTAGCGATTAATGTTCACCCGTTTGCTTTAATGGCTCCATGTGCCATTGCTGCTAACTGTGCCTTTATGCTACCGGTTGGAACCCCGCCAAATGCGATCATATTCGGAACAGGGAAGTTAAAAATTATCGAAATGGTAAGAACCGGATTTGCTCTAAATATCTTTTCAACGATACTCATTGTTTTATTTGCTTATTTAATGCTCCCAGTCGTATTTAATATTGATTTAAATATCTTCCCAGAAGATTTTATGAGATAAAAATGAAGGGAGGTGTCCATCACAAGACATCTCTCTTTTTTTCTACGTCATTGCAATGTCATTTCACACTATATCTTCTATCATATCAATTACGCTATAAAATTCATTTATCCTACTTCTTAAATATTTACTTCCATCAAGAAACAGCCAAAGGCAAGTTTAAACAACGGTTCTCAACTAAATCAATTGACGCCTTTTCATTTTTTCTATCTAAGCATAACTAGTAATCTACTCCTATGTTAATCAATTGTCAATATATACTTGGGAGAAATTTGTATAATCATTAACTCAACTTTCGCAGCGAGAAAATCCGTTCAACTAGTTGGCAGAGCGAAAGGGAAGCTCTTAAACAAATGCCCTTGACACGTTTGAAAAGTGAGAACACACTATCATACCAAACGGATAAACTGCGCAATAATATGCCCTCCGGCGGTCGCTCCCAAACAGACACTCCGCTCCTTGCCGAGAACCTCATGAGCCTCCTCAGCGTTTCACGCTTGCGGGGTCTCATTGGACGGTTTATTCCTGCGGGAGTCTCCGTGTCTGTTTGTCCGCTAGATACTGGAATCGAATCTAGGTTCGGTTTTCTCATGGAATAAAAAAACAGTCATTCCTTCAAAGTACATGAGCTTGAGAATGATTTTTCTCCTTCCATGACTCATTCCGTTCCAGTTGTAAACAAATCCGTGTTGATGCTCTGTAGGTTAGCTAGATGATCGAGCTTGTTTCGATTTGAATCCTGTCTTTTCATTCCTGCAGACTTAGGAAAAAACAGGTGGAAACTCCCTATTTAGTTCCATAACCAACAAAGTGAAGAAGAAGAAGGTCCTTCTGCGTTAAAAATAGCTGATTGAGAATGGCCATATCATCAAGCCTCTCCACGACACTTAGCGGACAAAACCATACGGAGACTCCCGCAGGAATAAACCGTGGAGCGAGACCCCACAGGTGTACCGAGGAGGCTCGCCAGGTTCCTGCAGGACGCGGAGTATGGTTTTGGTAGCGATAGCCGAAGCATTTCATTTTAGTGAACAGATTCCTTCAACAGCCTACGAAGAGATGTGTTCAGACTGTCAACGATTGAACCGTTCATGTAAAGTCAATTTGAGTATGGTATCGCCCTAAAGTCAATCTCTATCAACGGTTAAGGGTCAATCATTCGATGCGAAAGTTGAGTCATTATGATAAATAATTTTTTACTTCTATTTTTAAATAAGAAGAAAAGCAGCTCAAATTTTAAAAATAAGAGGATTTATTAGATAGTTTAAGAAAAACTAAGTTAAGTCAATTAAAATCAATAAAAACACCTAAAATTCACTCCTTTTTAGACTTTTAACGACTTTACAACATAACGACACAGGAGTAATCTATGGTCAATCCAATTTATTTAACTTTTTTCATACACTTAAAAGGGGGCTTTTTTTACATCTTTTATTACAAATGAAAAAGCTATGTTTTAGAACAATTCGTATATCGCTTAATTCATACGAAACGGGGGACCCAATTTTTAAGGATTACAGAAGAGCGTAATCCTAGGGGTGAATCGACTGACTTCTGCCAGCCGTAGGGCGACTCTTATGCCCGAATCCGACAGCTAACCTCGTCAGCGTTGAAAGAGACAATTGTTTTTTGTTATGCATTGATACACCCAAAAGCCGGATAATCAGTGTCTATTAATCATGCAAAAAAGATGCAGCCCTTTTCTTTAACATAAAGAAATGGTCGCATCCTAAGTTATTTACTAATACCAAATACGGAGGCACTATCGTGAGTAAAATTCAAGAAATCCAAACCCTTAAACAGTGGGAAGAAATATATATGAAGTCAGCAGAGAGGAAAGCCATTATTTTAAAATACAATGAACATTGCGTCATTTGCCAGCGTGCCTACAGTGAATTTGAAAAATTCTTTAGTCAATATGATAAAGAAAATGTGGATGTATATATCATAGATGTTGTACGCTCTAAACCAGTTTCTAAACAGGTTGCTAATGATTTAGAAGTAACACACCAATCTCCACAATTAATCATTATGAAAGATTTCGATTCAGTTTGGTGTGACAACCATCAGAGTATCGAACTTAAAAATATCCAAGCTGGTTCTAGAAAAATATCATAGACACCGTCTGTACCTGCGTTGTAGTACGGTTATATTTATAAGACATCTTAAATCATCCATCTCAACTACCTACAATTCGGTGATAAATTCGATGTCTTTTAATAAACATAACGGGCGTATTTCTATTTTTCTAGACACCTGTCTTTTTTAAGGTTTCAAAACTCTGACACGTAATGTATATACATTATAAAGGTCATTCAAATAATTCTTTTAGTAGTTCCTCTATTAATTCTGGCAATATTTGAAATGAAAAGTCCAACTCCAATCGTTCTGTTTTTTGATGTGGATCGCATCCATACCCACCTATATTCATAACGGGAAAATCAAATGTTTTAATCGTCTCGAATGGAATATCATATCCCTTTCCAAACAAAGGCATATTATTCGTTAAAGGCTCCATTTTATCATCACTTAAAGAAACATAACTCAGATCACTCAGTCCTTGAAAGAAACAACGACTTTTTAGCGTGATTTGATGGTTCTCTTTGGCATAAGTTTTAACAGACATCGATAAGTCTTTTACTAATTGATTCTTTCTCGAGGAAACAGCGGGATAAAATGGTGGACTAAAATACAGAATGATCATAGGAGATTCAGAATCTATCACATCACTTAATGTATGCACAATGTGTAAACTCACTTCTCTTTCGTCTCGTTCTGCCTGTTCCTCTATGATTTGATTGATTAAACTGTTCGCTTTGTCTATACCGATTTTATGAGCTACTTTTTTATATAATTCTTCCCAAGTAAATACCTGCACCTTAAATGGAATCGTTTGTACTCCTACTTTATCGGCTCTTTGTTTGTATAATGTCATTATCTGTTCGGCAATGTTATTTGTTTTTGTAAGGAGTTTATTCGTAATCACAGCAAGAGATTCTTCCATATACAAAAGATTAAACAGGCTAACTGATGATACAGGTGTTTGAACATTATAATGTTGCTTTAAATCTCGCATCATTAAATTCGTGAGAACCGGGGTTTTCTCTCCTTCCACTTCTTCTTGAAAGTCAGCAGACAATTCTAGTTCATTTGTTAAAATGGAGCACATAAAGGTAGAGTTCAAACCAGAAAAAGGTTCCCCAACATGCGTTTCTTTTCCTCTAAAATAAAAAGAAGGCATTAATTTTCCAATTGTACCTGTATATAAATATTTATTTTGATCGTACGGGTTTTCCTTAAAAGAAGATTCTGTATTTAAACATAAGACATATTCTAAATCATGTGTTTCTTTTAACTGTTTTATTTCTTCTACAGCATGCAACATCCCTTTGGATCCCACTTCTTCATCAGACACCGTAATGAGCAAAATATTTCCATCCCATTCCCCGAGAGTGGCCTTTTCTAAAAGTCCCATTTCAACGACAAGACCGGCTTTCATATCCATCGTTCCACGCCCAAAAGCCCAATCCCCATCTTGTATTTCTTTCTGGGCATGAGAAGATAAAAGCTTTCGATTGTTTCGATAAAATTCCGTCATTTTAGAAATATTAAATGCGATATCTTGTTGCGAACCAAAGTCATCCACTCCTACAACATCAAAATGACTGATTAAAATAACTGTTTTTTTCTGCCCCGTTCTTTTCGATAATGCGGAAAAATAAGAACTGTTATCCTCAAAATGACGACTTTTAAGGAAATCTGGGTGTTTTTGAAAATATTCAAGTTTCATACATTCTTTATATAGAAAACCTGTTACCTCTTTTTCTTCTTTTGTTCGAGAAATGCTAGGAATAGCAACTAATTTTTCTAATAACGCTAAACGCTCTTCTTTTGTTTGCCAATGCATGATTTCCCCCCCTAAAAAACGATACATGACTGTTGCGATTCAGCAGTTTTACATTAAGAAAGAATTATTCTTTTTCAAGTCGCAATGAATACCCATAGATTTGGTTTTTACTTTTAACTACAAATCCATTTGGTTGATGATCAATCGTCAGGTTCTCTTCTAAAAACCTCAAATTGGCTGAATCTGTATAAACAGGGATACCATTTGTTGAGATTTTTAGATGGCTATCTGGTATGGAACTCATTGTTTTCAACCTGATGACCCCATCAAGAGGCGTACAACACCCACCTAGTTCATAATAAAAGCACATATAACTTGTACTAGATTCAAAGTGTTTTAACATTTCATTTTTTGCTTGTTCCGTAAAGTGAATTTCCATTATTCTCACCTTTCATATTTCAAAAATTCAACCAATTGTGTTCAACCTCATATTACCATGAAGCAGGTCTATTAAGCGTTAATTTTACATGAGTGACCTCCCACCGTTTGTTGAATTAAAAATGACAACTCTTTAATATTATATGTTATATTCATACTGACTAAGTAGCGAAAGGAGCATTCTCTATATGTGTTGCTCATGCTGTCCAGTAGTTGATAAGTCCCTTATGTAAACAAAAAATATTTAAATAAGAGGCTGGGGCAAAACCCTCCTTATATGAAAAGCCGGTAACATTTTATAGGAGTAAAATGTTACCGGCTTTCGTTCTATAGCTAGTTATGTCCCAGCCTCTCAATTATATTATGTTTAATTATTCGATTGATTAATCATTTACTAATTGTTCAGCAACGTATAAAAGTTATTCTACGATTGTGGAAATCTGCCAAGTTATGCCGAATTTATCTTTTACTTGTCCATATGATGAGCTCCATGGCGTTTCTTGAAGCGGCATCATGACTTCGCCACCGTCCTGAAGTTTACCAAATACTTCTTTTGATTTTTCTACGTCATTTAAGGTGATCGCTACGTCCACTTGTGCTCCAGTTTCATATGGTTGACCAGGGAATGTATCAGATAGCATTAGGAAGGTATTGCCGACTCTTAATTGTGCATGGATGACACGGTCTTTTGCTTCATCAGGTAGTGTAAATTCTGGGTTGTCAGGCAATTCTCCATAAGTTTGAACTCCTAGAACTTCTGCCTCCAATGCATTTTCATAAAATTTCACAGCCTCTTTCCCGTTACCATCCATTTTTAAATACGCATAAACTCCTAAAATCACAAACGACACCTCTTTTTTTATACTTTGAAACAAGAACGTACATTCGTATTTTACCACATGTAGTATCTGTTTGAAAACGAAAATAAATGTATTATCCTTTTATTTAATTAATTCCCCAAAAGGCATCCTTCTTGATATTCCGTTTTGAGATATTATGATTTTTTAAATGAGTAGTAATTGAGTCTACCATTGACTTCGAGCCTGCAATAAAATAGTTACCATCATTCTTATATGCGGTAATAAACTTATCTATTTCTTGATACAACTCCTCCCTTGATTCAAGATAAGATACATCTATTGAGTTATTATGGACCATTTCATCAAGTTCATCCTTATATATATATGATTTTGCACTATCTAAATAGAGTAGTTTTACTTGTTTCTCGTTCCCGTCCCCTTCTGCCTCTAATTGTTTTAAAATCGCTCGAAATGGTGTCACACCAATGCCACCTGCAATTAAGAGTGAGTGACGGTTGTCTTTCAAATAAAAGGAGCCTACAGGACCACTCATATTAACTTTCATCCCTTTTTCCAATTCTAACAAAGCTTTTTTAAAATCACTTGGCTTATCGCTAATGCCTGTTGTGATTTTTACAACATCCTCTGTTGGAGCAGATGCTACACTGAATGGTCGTGTACCGTTTTTTATTTTTTTATGAGTAAGAGAAAACAAGCCATGTTGCCCGGCTTTCCAAGTTAAATCTTTTTCCTTTTCAAATAAAAAGGTATAAACACCCTCTGCTTCTTTATAACTTTCTAAAAATAACAGCTCATTCTTTTTGAATATTGATAATGTATCTTTAAGAAAACTCATTTCATTATCTCCCTTTCCACGAAACGACTCAGCCTAATACTTAGCCGTTTTTTTCTATAAAACAGACCGAGCACTCGGCCTTACGCTTCCTCTAACATCTTTTTAAGTCCATCGACCATACTCGACCAACCATATTTCGCACCATTGAACGCTTGATTTTCTTTTTCGAACCCTGATTGTTCAAGATGTAAGTGGGTTGTTTCCCCCTCTTGGTGTAATGTCCATGTAACGATAGTGTTTATCGGTCCTCCTACCCATGTGTAAGATAACTTATAAGGCTTGTCCACTACCAATACCTTACTATCGACAATTAAACCTATTTCATCATTTCGAAACTGACATTTATATCCTACAATCGGTTTGAAATTATTTTCCATTACCCATAGGGCAAGAGTATCCGAATGAGTTAAGGCATCCCATACCTTATTGATCGGACTTTTAAATTGAAAATCTAATGATAAATCAGCCATTATCTATTCCTCCAATATATTCTTTAATAAGATCGCTCTTTCATTCCAAAACTTTTCATAAAAAGCTAGCCAATCCTTCACTTCTTGTAAGGGAGCTGCATTTAGTCGATACCTTGTTTCTCTACCTACTTTACGGTTCGTTACTAAATCAGCTTTTTTAAGAATAGCCAAATGTTTCGAAACAGCCGTACGCCCTATTTGAAAATGAGGAGTTAGTTCGTAAAGGGGTACCTCCTCTGAATCGGCCAACAATCGTATTAATTTACGTCTTGTTGGATCTGCAATAGCTACATAAACGTCACGCTCTTGGTAAGCAGTACTCATAGTCCTCCCACCTCTTTTATAAATTGGACACCATTCAGTGTCATGATTATATGACACTGAATGGTGTCCAGTCAATTAGTTTTTACCTAATAACATTAGTATTATTTTCTTGAAGTAGATTCATCCTTTAATTTGCAAAGTGATTGAATCCATAAGGGTTGGGCATTTCCAACAAAGAATAGACTGGACCTATTAATTAGATCCAGCCTGATTTTATATTGAATTAAATTAAAATGAAGCTAACTTTGAAAAGTTTTTAAACCGTTAGCGAGCCACGAAATCCTCTCGACGCATAATATGAAGACGCACCGTTATGATACACGAAGACATGGCCAAAACGATAATCACAAAAAAGGGCACCGCCAAGTTCTCTAATATCAGATGGTGTTCGTACCCAGCTTGACGTTTTCACATCAAAATTTTCAAGTTTCTGCAATTCTTGATATTGCTCCGCTGTTAAAAGTTCAATACCCATTGCAGTTGCCATATCAATAGCGTTATTTTCTGGTTTATGATTTTTCCTAGACTCCAATCCTTCAAGGTCATAGCAAACACTTCTACGCCCTTTAGGACTTTCCTTTGAACAATCATAAAAGATATATTCGTCTGACTCCTGATCATAACCAACAACATCTGGTTCACCACCAGTTCTCTCCATTTCATTGAGCGACCACAGCTTTTGGGGATTCGCTTCCAACTTTTCTTGGAGTTTCCCCCATTCAAGACCTTTATGCCGATTCAGATTTTTCTCAAAACGGCCTTTTAACACTTTGAATAATTCTTCGCACTGTTCTTGTGATAATTCGATTTTATTTCTCTTTGTCATGTTAACATCCTCACTTTCATCTTTTAAATTATACATACACATTTAAACGAGCTCTTATCAGAATCAGATTAACACTCAAATCATTACCTAGCATTTACTCTCGTTATTTTATCTAAAAAGCATACTTAAAATATAACCAATATAGAAAAAAACCTCACGTGCTAAGAATGGAATTTTACTCTTTAAAGTTGTATAGGCCGAAGTTTGTGTAGGCGATGAGTACGCTTCCATTCCAATGTCATTAGCCATTAACATCGCTCTTTTCATATGTAGGGGATCACTAACAATCGTAAAGGTATCGAATCCGTGCTCATTAGAAAGACTAAAAGCATTTTGAAGATTTTCTTCTGTAATTGTAGATACATCTTCTACTAATATATCGTCCGGCTTGATCCCTTTTATAATTGCATACTCCCTTGCAATCTCTGATTCCGCATAATCATCGCCCTCACCTTTCCCACCAGTAAAGATAACTTTCTCCACATAACCATTTTCATAAAGCCAAATCGAATGATTAATCCTTTCACGAAAAACAGGTGATGGCTCATTCTCCCAGACAGCAGCCCCTAATACAACAGCCACATCTGTCACGACTAACTGATTTTCTTCACCGAATGCCCATATAGTTATAGCAGTATGAACGATGAATATTACCAAGATAGCTATAATTATTAAAGCAACAACTATTCTAGTCTGATATTTCTGTATCATATCGGTTTACCACTACCACCCTAATGTTTTTTTACTTATTTGATCATTTTACCATAATTCACCTAACGATTTTCTGTTAAACCTCACCTTAATAAAGGATCCAATTCTTTTACTATTTATAAAAAAACCATTTACTTTATTCAGAAAATTCGTTACAATAATGTAAGTTGTTAAATTAATCCAAGGAGGTAGATGAATATGTTGAAATTACAATCTAAGAACACGTACAACACAACTTTATATAATCATCGTTACCTGTCTTGGAATCCAAAACATTGATCCAGTAGAGCTAATTTTAGTCTATCCAACCACAGGGGCGATCTCTGTGGTTTTTATATTGGCGAAAACCACAGATCCCCTGTGGTTTTTTTTATTGATTCCCCAGCTAAAGTTGGGTTTTCATATATAGGTTATCTCGTTTCCATTCAAGTAAACAGTCAAAACTAAAAAAAGGGGGTATAATACATGTTTTTTCTTCATGTTGAAATTATTTTATTAGACTGGTACGCACTGGTGAAAGGATTTACCTGAAAGAGTAAGCTAAAGGAGGTCCAATCTTATGACGTTTCATTTTCTCGTATTTACCATTACGATTAAAAAGCGGTCTTATTCAGAAGAAGAGCTTCAACAGCTCATCAGACAAGAGAAAATCAATCGAGAAATCTCTGACCGTTTATCAAAGATCGATTTTTATCGTTAATTTAATCAATATTTAAAACGGGTGCAGGCGTAATGCCTGCACCCATTGTTTATCATCTTATAATGTTCCTATTAATTAAAAAGAAGAAGAACTGAATATACACTCAAAATAAATATATAAATGACACCAACAGTCCTTAACTGCAAATGAACAACGATGTTAGTCACACTTCTTTCTTGATTATATTGATACATACTTTTAGCTATATTCACATTTAACATCAAAATACCTATTGAAAATAAAATGGCTGAAACGAGTGGTGATAATAAAATCATCGCTAAGGGCGGTAATTCAATAAATAAGTAAATTGGATAGAATAGCCAAAATGGATAGCAAAAAACCAGACAAGTAAACAACCTTCTTGTCTGGTTTTCTCTAATAATCTATTTACTGAAAACACAAAAGTAATTAATATCCTTTTGATATTACACCTACTATAAGATCGAAAAATTACTTAAGCATGTTTTATATAGGTAAACTAAACTCGTTGGTACATGAGTGTTGTTAACTATTTATAATATAAATTTAGTAAACCAAGCAATATATTTCGCACCTGGGATAAAGATTATTTGTGCAAAGACAGTGCCCAATAGTCTAGATGATACTAGCATCACTGATAATCCTTTAAGTGTTAAGTAGTTTCCTCTTTTATTAATAACATCATCCGCTAGAATAGATATCTTAGGGTCAACAAAAATTACGAGTAAAATTGTTGCAATCCCATTTATTAAACCAGAAGCCATAATAGCTGTTGAAGCCCTATCAGGAGCTAATAACGCGGCATAAAGAGCAGAAAGAACACCAATTGTATAAATTGCAGTAACAGTCATATTAATAAAAAAAAGTTTGAAAGGGATGTTATTTAGTTTTATATCTCTAATGTACGATAGACTTGGGAACCTTAAGTGTTTTACTCCTCTTCTTATGTATTCAAAAGTAAATCCTTTTTTTAGCAATGCTGTTATAGAACCTCTTTCTTCAGATAAGTGAATGATTGCCCTTGAAAAAATTGCGATAAAAGATGGAAGTAATAGTAATCCCATAATCGTTCCTAATGTTGCAGAACCTAAAAGAATTCTAAATTGATATTCCACAAATTCTAATGTATTAAAATCGGGTGCATTATCGATGAGGCTACCCGTAAAAGGTTGTTGCATCATATTAGCCATTCGAGAGAAGATTACCAATATATTAAATAACGATAATGCGGAAGCTAGTAGTTTTACACGAGCGCCTGCTAAACGAACTGCATAAGCAACAGTTTCAATTGAATGGATGATTAAAATAAATAAACAAATCATCAAAAGTTTTTCTGAAATAATTTCCATGAGAATACAGCCTTCTCTCCAATTAATTTTTATATAATAACATAATTATTAAATACATCATTATTTTCAGAAAAAACTATTTATTTAGGTTATATATTCTGATTATGTTTAATTATCGAACTATATAAAATTATGAAAAATAATGTTGACAATAATTGTTTGATATACTAATATTTTGTTTGTTGTCGAAATTGATTTAACAAAATAATGTAATTGAGGTGAAAATATGAAGAAAAAGTTGATGGTATTAGTACTAGCTGTGGCAATGGTGGCAGGTGTTTTTGGTACATTTACGACTCCGGCAAACGCTATGATGAGTGAAAGGGTGTTATTAAGTTATACTGAAACTTGGTTTACTAAAACAAATACAAAAACACTAAGTAATCAAAGATACACAACTATTCAGTTTAGAACAAACTACTCTTATACTGAATCAAAGAAAAATGTTTCAACTGTTATTGAAACATTATCAAAAATTGTTAGATCTGAAGTAACAAGAACATACAGAACTTGGTAATAAGAACTTATACTTAAGTTAATAATTCATATTTTTCAACATAGAGAGAGCTTAATGCTTTCTCTATTTGTAGGCTAGAAAAGGATGATTATAGTGGTTGTTAAATTAAACAATATACATAAAAAGATTGGAACTAAACATATCCTCAATGGCATAAGCTTTACTGTTAATAAAGGCGATATTGTTGCAGTCGTAGGACCAAATGGGGCTGGAAAGACTAGCTTATTTAAAGCAATTGGGGGGCTAATAGAGCCAGATGAAGGGACTGTACTAATAAATGGAGTTGCACAATCAAATCAGGTAAACTCTGATGTCCTTTTTTTACCTGATTCGTCAATGCTATATACAGAGTTAACTGGATATGAGCATTTAGAATTTATTGCAAAGATACATAAAACAAGCAATCAAATAATAGAAGCTGTTATTAATCAAATCGGTATAAAAAAATACGTTAATGAGAAGATAAGAAATTATTCTTTAGGCATGAAACAACATTTACTGTTGGCGATTGCATTAATAGCTCGTCCTTCCTTAATAATTTTTGATGAGCCTTTAAATGGCTTAGATCCAAGTAGTATAAAAATGTTTAGAAGGATAATAAAAGAATTAAAAGCGGATGGCAGCACAATTATCTTTTCATCACATATTTTAGCAGAAGTTGATAAGGTTGCAGATAGGATTATATTTATAGATGCAGGTAGAACAGTTCAAGAAGTAAATGTTAGTGATAGCAAAATAGAGAGAGCATATATATTCGAATTAGAATCTCCCAGTAATGATATATTCTCTTTATTTAAAAACAAAGAATTTAATATCGATAAATTTCAATTACAAGAAAATAGATTGTTAGTAAGATTAGAAAGGGAACAACTTACCCCATTTTTAGGGGTATTATTAGAGAATAATATAATTTTAAATGAAATTACTAATGTAAAGGGAGAAACTGATAATATATATCACGAATTGTATGGTGAAAAGAATGAATAAACATCTAATAGCTTTTGAAGTGAAAAAATTCGCTAAAAGAAGAAAAAATTTAGTCATAATTTCTCTACTGTTCATATCAATTTTTTTAATTTTTGTCTTACTGAATGGCTTACAGTCAGGTGAGACAGACACTAAAATAATGAACTATGAGCATAATATTAGTTCTATTAAACAGTCTTTAGAGAATTTACCAGGTGATGATACTCCGGAATTAAATAGTATTCGTGAATCTTATAATGAGGAGTTAGACTTACTGGAATCTCAAATTAATGCTATTCGCAACGATGATTGGCGGAAACAATTAGCTATACAAATTCAATTAGATGAGAATATAATCCACGACATTAATTCTGAAAAAGTTATTGGAGGAGAGCCGGTACATATAATAGAAGCACGTATTATACAGAATCAAGAGCTCATTAATTTAGATATAGAACCTGTACATCCAATAATTGAAACAGAGGGAATACATTTTGCTAAGAATATAGTAGGTCTAACTACTAGTGTTCTCGGTTTTATTATTATAATATTCATTATGGGAGATACTTTATCAGTTGAATTTGAGAGGAGAACAATAAATTTATTATTAACTCAACCAATAAGTAGGAGCAGTTTATTATTATCGAAAACATTAATAGCAATTATATTTCCTGCTATTATTATTTGTTTAATCTGTTTATTAAGTATTTTTTAGGTGTGATTTTTGGGGGGGGAATGGGAGCACTTAATTATCCGTTACCATACTTCTCTATAGAGGAGATTTCAGTAATTAGTATTAGTAAACAAATTATTTATAGCTCAACATTATTTCTGTTCTTGATTATTTTTACGGTTTTATTAAATAATTTAATAGCGTTATTGACTGATAGTAATATAATGTCATTAGGCTTAAGTGTAATTATTGCGGTATCGTTCAATTTAGCTGTAACTCAGTATGGATTATTGTCATCTATTGCTCATGTATTACCATTTACATACCTTAATTCCTCTGCAGTTATAGACGGGACAATTGGGGTAATGACAGGTAATGCAAATGTGAATTTTTTAACCGGTTTAATAATCCTAATAGCATATAGTGTAATAATTTATTTATTTTCTTTATACTTGTTAAATAAAAAGCAGTTTACTAATTAGCTCGGCTTCGAATACATCGACTACAATATGAAATAGAAATTAAAGATTTAAAGTCCCTTAAAAGATAACTATTATTAAATATTAGTATTTGAGTTAATGTAGTAAAAAGAATTCATTTGTTCGATATTAATCCAAGTAAACTGAGAAGTTAGTATAATAAGAGCAAAGTCGGAGAGTATAAGCTTTCTGGCTTTATTTAATTGCATTTAAGAAGATTATTTATACAGATAAGTGAATCCAAGTATTACAAGCAACCCAATTAATAGAAAAACTTCTTTTTTTAAAGCCTTTAAGTAGAAAGGCAAAGAAAAGCTCATTTTCACCCACTCCTTAATGTAATATATATCCATTATAATCTAACAAAGCTAATATTTATAGCAAATAGTTAGGCAGTCTTCTGTCACTATACGGCTCCATTTATTCAATAAAAAAGAGCAATACGATTGTTCAAGTATTGCTCTCACTATATTAAGGGGTAATATTAGCTTCTTCGGTAAAGTTAGTACTTGCCCACTCACCCTCACGCTTAAACAACTCATATACTGTCTCGCGTTCTGTTGGTGGTTCATCTATCCACTTTAGCAGGGTACGAATAATAGGTTCTTTATTTGGATAGTGATGTATCACGACTTCAGCTTGCTCTTGGAGTCGTGTCGACCAAATTTGAGAACGTACCATCACCATAGAATAATAAGCGCGAATGAGTTTTCGACAGAAGTTTTGTGAAAATGTCTTAAAATCTTCGTCAGCAGCTGTATCTAACCTATTTAACGTCCTTTTAAGAGCCTGATGAATATCTCCATTAAAGCGGATCGCTATCTCTGATGTAAGTTTATATGGACCAAATCTTTCTCCTAAATCCTCTCCGTCAACACAAACACAAAGTTCCTTAAGAAATGCATTTTCATAATAATTAGAGGGGTCAATCGTATAATCGTAATAGGCAACAGCTATGCCAACACCGCGAACAAGAGCACAGTATTTTTGAGACAACTCACGAGCAACTTTCTTCAACTCATCTAACTTATCCGAACTCAGTTCACTATCAAACAGAGCGATAAGATCTAAATCCGATTTAAGAATAACTGCTTCACCTCTAGGTACACTTCCATACAAATAAACACTGTGCAATTGCTGTTGAAACACCTTTTTAAGACTCTCGACAGATTCCAGAATACAAGGCATATAGACATTATTGATTTTATTTTTACTAACATCACTTACAATAAACCCCTCAGCATCTAGACCATATCCCGCTCTCAAAGTCGCCATTTCAATCTCCTCCCTCTTCACTTATTCCTGCATTTTCCTCATTATATCACCAAGATAATCTGGACAAATACTCTTCTTTTATTACAGCTTCTATTTCCATAGCCTATTGTGCATGATGAATGGAGAATAAGAGATTAAAGCCCCTTATTGGACAAGGGATTAAAAGGATATTAATCAAAAAAGACAGGATCACTTTAAGATCCTGTCTTAGTTTATACTGATTTTATAATTGAACACATAATAATGAGTTCTCTGCTTTGAATCTGACTTGCTCCTTTGACGATAGCTTCTAAACTTTCTGTTCTTTAAATCCAACAAAGCCTACCCTACATCCACTCTTTCCCATGTTTAACTCTTCTTTTTTTCTTCCCAGAGCTTTATACGATCTTCATGGCTAACTTCTTTATGAACTTGATGCAGCATCCATACATAACCAAATGGATCCGTAAATATCGCATTCGATACTCCGTAATCAGCAATCTCAGTCACTGGTTGAATCTCTGTACAACCTAAATCCATCGCCTTTGTATAGGTTTCCTTAATGTTTGGAACTGTCACATTAACCCAACTAGTTTTCGGATCATCAGGACTTGGTGCAATTAAGTGGAAGTCTGGGTTTTCATCTAACATATGAAAGTGAACATTGTATAGGCTAAAAATGACTTCATTTTCACCACGTGGAAAATCTGAAACCTCTACACGCTCGATATCAAATATCTTTTCGTATAATTCCAATGCTTTTAAGCTATCTTTCACAACCATATCTAGTTCTACACCAACCATAATGAACACACTCCCCTTACAAGTTAATAAATTATATTTACCTCACTATCTTCTCCAGCTTATCAATTAAAGTATACTAAATTCAATTTTAATAGCACGGTTAATATGATTTTTCTACTACCTTGCAGCTTACTCTGTCTCCTCGCCCTTTAACCAGGGACCTACTCGATCAATACGATTTGTCCAAATTCCTCCACTAAAATTATTTGGAAGTCTTGATAGATCATTAACTTCATCAAAACCTTCTGACCACCCACCATCACCAGCAACTACAATAACGCGAGTGTCAACCGAATCCATTCGATTTAAAAATTTATCTGGCCATCCCCAAATCAATGGAGCAAATTTTTCAGGTAGATGGATTTGTGTATGTTCACAAGCTTTTGGTATATAGCCTGTCCAGCCAGCTGCCATATATGGAATCATACAATTTTTCATCGTTTCCATCGACATTACTCTCAGCCGAGGAAGCTCCTCTTTTAATGCTGCAATTGGCTTGTCACCACCATAGACGGTTAAAAGTTGAAGTCGCTCATCTGATAAAGCTCCAAGCTTTTTCGCTAATAGTTTTCCCTCTTCAAAATCATTGCTCTTCATATCAATTAAAAATGAATGCTCAGGAAATTCACTTAATACCTCATCAAGCGATGGCATTTCACCTACACCTTCTCCACGAAATGGATACGTTTCTCCTTGATCGGCCGTATATCCATATCCTATATCTACATTTTTTAATTCAGCCATCGTATAATCAGATGGCAATCCTTGAACATCGGTTCGACAATCCAGTGTCCAATCATGAAAAACGGCAAACTGCCCATCCTTCGTTGGACGAATATCGAATTCCACTGCATCTGCTCCAGTAGCAAATGCAGCTTCCATTGAGCGGAGCGTGTTCTCTAAATACACATGCTCTGGTGGAAAAATTCGTTCTGCGGTACATGTATCGCCTTCGATTCCTTCCATACTAAACGTTTGCCCTAATCCGCGATGTGCCAGTAAATAAGGTTCAGTGTCCCTTGCTTTTGTAAAAAATGAACTATTATTAACAATCATAAAAGCCATTAACAAAATCAAAAAAAGACCGATTCCCTTCATTACACTTTTCCACTTCAACCTTCTAGCCTCCATTTCACACTTCAACTATATGACGCACTTTCCTTTCTTAATAGCCGAGTATAAGTGAGCAGTTCAATTTACACAATGGTTCGCATTGTTAAGAGACATAGATAGTTTTGTCCCTCCCTCTTTTAACATATAATTATGTTTTCTTTATGGTAACTTTACCTTCTTGGTTTTTCACATTATCCCATTCAACCTGAATTTCAAAAGTTCCTTCCTCAAAAAACAATGGAAACCTTCTTCTTATTGAATTTTGCATTGGAAGGTATTGAGCTTCATTAACATTAACCCATACTGGTTTACCTTCTGGGGAGTTTTCTAACAATTTACCTTTAAACTCTTTAGACAAATAGTTAAAAATCATATATCTATCATTCTTTTTCGGATTAATATACTCGTAAAGACCTTTATAAATAAGGTTGCTCACTTCTAACCCTGTTTCTTCTCTTACCTCCCTAATCGCTGCTTCAACAAAGCTTTCAGGAAACTCTACTTTTCCACCAGGAGGAATGTACCCTTTAAAGTTATCATGTTGTCTATCTAGAAGTAGTACAAAGTCTCCATCTTGAACCATACAAACAGTCCAAAATTTATAATTTATACCTTCACTCATTTAAATTCCCCCTCAATTTGAAATCCTTTGTTTTGAATGAATTTTAAGATAATTATCCACGAAATTATTTTAACGTAAAAATTGAACAATTGTACTGAAAATAAATAAAAGAGGTCCAATTCATATACGAATTAGAGCCCCATTTGTACTGCTATTTGTTTTTTTGTACTCATTCATCGAACCCGTTAGTCCAACATTGAGCTCTTTTTATTATTTGAAATCCTGAAAGAAGTCCATAAAATTTAATGTTCTTCTAACTGTGTTGGCTATAACTCGCTTATTAAAAATACGATTCACAGTAATTACTTTTAAGTGGCTTTGTTACCCATGGCAATAGAAATTCTATTCCAACTGTTGATTTGATTAATGATGAGAACAAGATCAACAAACTGTTTCTCATCATAGTGTTCACATACTCGTTGATAAAGCTCATCTGGGACACGTTTAGTTGGAATTAATGTCACATGCTCAGCTAGCTCTAAGGCTACTTTTTCTGCCTCTGTATAGAAATCACACTCTTGCCAAGCACTAACGCAGTAAATTCTTTGTTCTGTTTCACCCATTTTTCGCGAATCCACTGTATGCATATTCAAACAATACGCACAGCCGTTCATTTGAGAAACACGAATTTTAATAAGCTCACGAAGCTTTCGTTCGATTCCTGTCTTTTTCGTGTATTTCTCCATATCCATCATAATGTTTATACCATCAGGTGCAATCTCATAGTAAGAAATTCTTTGGCTCATAAAGCATCACCCCTTAATTTAGTATAAAGCTATTATATACCTTCGTAAGAAATAATTAACTAAAAAAATCCAATTAAACTCTATTTTTCCACCCTCAATTAAAAGTATTATTCAAATAACTTTTAAAAATCCTCCAAGCAATCCTTTTACTTGACGCTTAACTTTTTCCTTTATACAATAGGTAAATGAATGAATATCATTCATTTTTCTACTTAACAGTACCTACCCGCACATGTATATATATTATAGGAAGTTCTTAAATTCAAATGATTAGAGGTGAAACCAAATGACGTTGGAACAAAGGAATACTGTCAAATTAAGACCGCTAGAACGAGAAGATTTAAAATATGTTCATAAGTTGAGCAATGATGCAAGAATCATGTCCTATTGGTTTGAAGAGCCGTACGAAGCCTTTGTTGAGCTACAAGATTTATTTGATAAGCATATTCACAAACAAAATGAACGACGCTTCATTATAGAAGATCATGCTGAAATAATTGGGTTAGTTGAATTAGTTGAAATTGATTATATTCATCGTAGAGCAGAATTCCAAATTATTATCGATCCTCATGCTCAAGGAAAAGGCTATGCCTTAAAAACAACACATTTAGCAATGAAATACGCCTTCCATATTTTAAATTTGCACAAGCTCTATTTACTCGTCGATAAAGAAAACCATAAAGCGATTCATATTTATAAGAAAGCTGGCTTTCAAATTGAGGGAGAATTAAAAGATGAGTTTTTTGTAGAAGGTCAATACCGTGATGCACTCAGAATGTATATTTTCCAAGAAGATTTTAAATAAGCGTTGTAAATAGCTAAATTCCTCAATGCATCGCCTCATTTTTAATCATACGCTGACCTCCAGTAAGTTAAAATTTCGCTTTACAGTCCTGGGGGTCAGGTTTCATTTTTAACCACTTATGTCTGACGGTTTAGTTTTCCCCGTATTCTCCTGTTCTCTCCAAAACAAATGGCACCGTTTTATCCATTGTTGCTTCGTATAATGTTATGTTTCCGGAAGCAGGTATGGAAGCATCTGTATGGAAATTGAAGTTTTCATTTAAGGATATTGTCCAAGCAGCTTCATCATCTTTTTTTAAAACAATCGCCAACGTACCAAATTGAAAGACGTTTTTCCAGGTAAATAGCTCTCTGTCTCCATCTACCATTACCGAAATTCCTTCCGAGTTGCTCACAACCTCCGCTCCAGTCCCTTGCCAAACACCATGTATCTCTGGGCCCACATAATAATAGGCTCCTCCTCTTCCACGGTCACCATAAGTGCCAATAAATTGTTGTAACATTCCATTTACAGTTGTATATGTTATGGCTGCAACGTCCTGTGCTAACCACTCAACC
>NZ_ALPT02000037.1 GCF_000292245.2 Alkalihalobacillus alcalophilus ATCC 27647 = CGMCC 1.3604
CAATGGAAACAAAACAAGTAGAAATAAATTGAATACTTGATGGCAGACGATGACGGCCCATATGTTTTTTGTGCGATAGTAAAGATAATTCCAAACAAGTCCAGCTATTAAAGCAGCTAGTACGAGTAAAAGTGAACCCGATAATAGATGGACAATCCCATAACAGAGAGTAGCAATCAAAATCGCCTTTGTTACCGAAAATTTATGTAACCATTGATTTAACATAAAATAACGCCAAAAAAACTCTTCACCTGGTATGATAATAAAAAACAACCAAATATAATGATACCATTCTTTTGGTTGGACGAGTTGATACAGCTGTTCTAATGAAGAAAGCAAAGGGATGCCAGTTATAATCAGGAACTCTTTCCCGATGGCAAATAATAGGTAAATCATAATGCCACTCACAGGGGCGACTATCCACCCTTTTTTGGCTGCTTGAAAGAGGGGAGTGTCCGTACAGAACAAGGCATAGACGGTTAACAGTGCCAGCGATAATGGGAAAACAATCCAAAAATCAATTGGTTGCCAGAGAAAACTAATAAATAAAAGTACGGACGCTAAAAGAAGGCCCCAATATGTATGTTTCAAGTGACTCATCCTATCTAAATGTTAAAATCGAGGTGCGTATATGGATATAAAAGTGTTTCAGTATACAACCATTATACCAGCAAAATTTAATACAGTATGGCCCTATTTCTCTAATCCGAAAAACTTAGTTGAAATCACAAGCTTTCCGGTGATCTCACAATTAAGGCTAGAAGAGGCGGAATCTGGCACGCAAGTAGTCGAGATTGACTTTTCACTAAGTTTTCTTTCGTACACATGGCTTGCTGAAATCACAAGAGATGAGGCAAATTGTCAATTTACTGATGTAGCAATGAATCCCCCGTTTCCTTTAGGCTCTTGGAAACATACTCATACATTTAAACAACAAGGTGCTTATACGGTGATGTGCGACCGGCTTGAAATCATAACAAGGGTGCCCAGTTTTATAATAAGTAAAGGATTACAGCAAATGTTTAAAAGTCGAGAGAAAGCGATAAAACAAATATTTAACTAAAAAACACCCCCAATAAGAAATTCTTCATTGGGGGTGTTTGATAATGGCTCTTAGAATTTAAGGTGATGTCAACGGTTCAGGAATACGCTGGGTTGGTGTTGGCTGCTTTTGAATGGATAAGAAGTACATTGTTGACCAAATTAACAAAAAGCCGATAAATTGGGCAACTGAAACAACCTCATTAAATACAAGCCAATTAATAATTAAGGCGACTGTTGGGAAACTTAGCTCCGCAATGGTCGCTAATGATGCTTTTGTATTTGCTAATCCACGATAGTAGATTAAGATACTTAATAAACCAGGTATTAATGCAGATGCAGCAAGGTTAATAAAGATAATAGCTGATGCACCTGTTGTTGCTGGTAATGACCATGCTGCTCCTTGGAAGGCAACGATCATAATGAGTAATGGCAAAGCGACGATAAAGCGTAAAGCGGTAACGGTCTCGTATTTCATGTCATTTAATAAATATCTTCCCATTACAGTGGAACCGCCCCATAAGGCTGCGGCTGCAATAGAGAGTAGACTTGCCGCTTGAAAAAAGTCTCCCATTGAACCGAATGGGAAATGAAATCCAAATGTTAATAAATAAGTTCCCATTAACGCAATAATAACGGCTGTTGAAAAGTGACGTGGCAGGGCTTCTTTTAAAATAATTCTCGCCAAAAAGATCGCAAATAGTGGCTGTAATTGCTGTAATAATAAGACGACATTAATTTCTCCGTATGTTAAACCTAATGTAAAAAGAATGGTTGCTAACGCTGAACCACCCCAAGCAATAAAAATAATCGCTCCCAAATGTTTAAATTTAACCGATTTTAAGTCTGCTCGATTGGCCCATAATAATGGAACGGCGATAACTAATAATAAAACATGCTCTAATAAGACGATTTGGGCCGAGGTAAAAGTGTCTAGTAAAAGCATCCGAAATATCGGATTAATGCCCCAAAAGGCGGCTCCAATCGCTACAAACCAAAAACCTTGTTTCATTACTTTCTGTTTGTTTAAAGACTGATCTGACTGTACCATAACTCAAACTCCTTTTGTGTTTGAATATGGAATCTTAACAAAGAGAAAGCCTTCTTTTAATTAAAAGAAGGCTTACCAAATAAACGTGCTCGATTGTCATCAATCTGAACAAGCGTACTATTCGATCTCCTCCCATCCGGACTTTAACCGTCGGCCTTGGATTGTCACCAAGTCAGTCCTTAAATGACTAGCACTTAAAGAGTCGCGGGCTTAGATTTATCATAAATCATCACCGCCGGTAAGGAATTTCACCTAACCCCGAAGATTCATATTCAGTTCATATAATAATATTATCATAATACGATGTTTGTTTTTTATCAACACTTACTTTTTGGAAGTAATAAAAATACATTAAATCGCCTTCTTAAGATAAGCCAAACTTATAAAAACGTTTATTAACTTTCTTGTTTATGTAAGTATTTACTTACAAGGGCAAGAATTGACCTTCTTGTTAAGATACCTAAAAATTCTCCGCGCTCATCAACGACACATAAGAAGGGATGATTGATCGTTAAATTGAGTGCTCTTGAAAAGGTATCTTCTTTTTTGATCGTCGGTACATCGGGATTCATAACATCAGAGACTACTTGGTTAGATAAACGTTCCATTTCAAATTGTTCAACACCTAATAACGAATCTAGGATTAAAGAGTTACTTATGATGCCATGTAGCTTATACGTCGGGTCAAGGACTGGAATAACGGTATATCCAGATTTAATAAGGACGAGCAAAGCGTGTTCTAAGGGGTTTTTTAATTGTACATGAGCCACTTTTTCCATCGGTACAATTAATTCATGTAATTCTTCTGCCATTAATGTTTGATTTTTTAAATGTTGAATCATGTTATCACTTCTTTTTATTATATTTGTTGGACAGTATGCTTCTAGTTTATCGTACCGTTCTAAAAATGAGTCTGTCAAGAAATAAGGCATTAAATTGGAAGGTAAAAAAGTTCTCATATTTTTTGGAGAATTTGGCGATACTTTATAACAAATGAGGTGAGAAAATGCATTCCAAACAAACAGTAACCTATATTTGTGAGACGTATTTTTCTGGAAATCAATATTTTTATAAGAAAGAATTAATTACCTTTGATTCATGGAATAATCCGAGCTCTTTAGCATGGTCAACTCCTAGACCTATTTCTGAAAAAACTTTTAAAAGACGGAAAAAAGAAGGCTATAAAGTTATTTATACATATAATGAAAAAATTCCTGCCAAAGTTATCCCTTTTTCAAAATAATGAAACATAAAAAACTTAATAAAAGTTAAGAAAACCCATGAGCTACTTTTAAAGGTTATGGGTTTTTTATGTTGTTGAATTTAATCTGGATAAGAACGAGTAAATCAACCTATTTATTGTACCAATTAAAGTCACTAAAATTAAATTAGCCCATTTTTCGGAAAATTCACGATCGATTATTGACATTCATGCAAATGATGGATAGAATACTATTAAACTAATAAATCATATAAAAATACAAGGAATTAAATTTGTCTTTGATGGAGGTTTAATGCTAGGAGGAGTAGCATGAATAAAGCGGAAAAATCTTTAGAGCAAGTGTCGCAAACGTTAAAAGACCTTTTAGAAGGCTTGCAGTACGGTTCGATTACGATAATTGTTCAAGATGGGAAGATTATACAATTAGAAAAGAATGAAAAAGTTCGAATTAAATAATAGTTGTTGCTGACTAGACAAACTAGAGGCGGCGTTCGCATAAGGAGGAAATAGGTTCTCTCCTTTAGTGAACGTCGTCTCTTTTCGTTTATTTTTTAGAAAAAGAGGAGGAGGAAAGCTTGTTTATCTCATATGACAAGATGGAAAAGGCCGATTACGACACATTAAATAAAAGCCTGGAGAGAAAAGATAGTCTTGATATATTAAAGTGGGCCTACAGCGAATTCGGTGACGAAATTGTTTATTCCTGTAGCTTCGGTGTTGAAGGAATGGTGTTAATTGATCTCATTAGTAAAGTGAATAAAGAAGCTAAAATTATTTTTTTAGATACGGATTTTCATTTTAAAGAGACGTATGAATTAATTGATAAAGTCAAGGCTCGTTATCCAACTTTAAAAATTAATCTAATTAAACCTAATTTAACACCGGAAGAACAGGCGGAACAATATGGAGAGAAGCTTTGGAAGGTTAATCCCGACCAATGTTGTCAACTTAGAAAAATGATTCCGTTAGAAAATCAATTAAGTCAACACCGAGCATGGATATCAGGATTAAGACGTGAACAATCACCAACTCGAGCAAATACGGAATTTGTGAATAAGGATAATCGTTTTAAATCGATAAAAATTTGTCCACTAATTCATTGGACAGAGGAAGAAATCTGGATGTATGTCAAGCTACATCAATTGCCATATAACGATTTGCACGACCGTAATTATCCAAGTATCGGTTGTGAATACTGTACAAAGCCCGTTAAAGAAGGAGAAGACCCAAGAAGTGGTCGCTGGGCAGACTCTGGAAAAACGGAATGTGGATTACATCAACAACCTTAATAATGATGGAAGCTATAGGAGGAGAAATAAATGACAGCTATTCAACCGCATGGTGGAACATTAATTGAACAATTTGACGCAAATTATGATTACACATCTATTACGAAGGAAATTGAATTAGATTCTTTTGCCTTATCAGATTTAGAATTAATCGGGATAGGTGGATTTAGTCCATTAACTGGATTTTTAGGGAGTGCTGACTATCAATCTGTCGTTACAAAAATGAGGTTAGCAGATGGGACGATTTGGAGTATTCCTGTCACTTTACCTGTTCAAGAGGTAAAAGCCAATGAGCTTGAGCTTAATGAAAAGGTCAAGCTTGTTTATGAAGGTTCTGTTTTTGGAGTCATCACGGTAACAGAAATTTATCAACCAAACAAAATTGAAGAAGCATTACATGTTTATCGTACAGATGATAAAAATCACCCTGGTGTTGCGAAATTATTTGAACGTCCCGAGTTTTATGTGGCAGGACCAATTGTGTTAACGAAAAGAGTTAACCGTGGTCGTTTCCAATCATATCATCAAGACCCAAAAGAAACGAGAGCGAAGTTTGCTGAATTAGGCTGGAAAAAAATCGTTGGCTTTCAAACGAGAAACCCAGTTCACCGTGCTCATGAATATATTCAAAAGTCAGCTTTAGAGATTGTTGATGGATTATTTTTGAATCCGTTAGTAGGAGATACAAAATCGGATGATATTCCAGCCGATGTTCGAATGGAAAGTTATGAAGTTCTTTTAGAAAATTATTATCCAAAAGATCGAGTTTATTTATCTGTTTTCCCAGCGGCGATGCGTTATGCGGGTCCACGTGAAGCGATTTTCCATGCAATTGTTCGTAAAAATTATGGCTGCACCCATTTTATTGTTGGACGTGATCATGCCGGTGTCGGTGATTATTACGGGACGTATGATGCCCAATTAATTTTCTCTGAATTTGAAGAAGGGGAGCTAGATATTACGCCGTTATTTTTTGAGCATAGTTTCTATTGTAAAGCTTGTGGCAATATGGCATCAACGAAAACATGCCCACATTCAAAAGAAGATCATGTGATTTTGTCAGGGACAAAAGTAAGGGCAATGCTGAGCAATGGTGAAGTACCACCACCAGAATTTAGTCGAAAAGAAGTTGTAGAGGTTTTAATACGCGGTATGCAAGAGCGTGTTGAAGCGTAGCCGTTTGAGAAGGAAGGGTGAATCCTTATGCTGGAAATTGTAGCTTTTGCGATTGCATTATTTTTTGCGATGAACATTGGAGCGAGTGGTACAGCGGCTGCAATGGGACCAGCATACGGAAGTGGGGCAATTCCAAATAAAAAAATCGCGATGGTTCTTGTGGCTGTTTTTGCTTTTTTAGGAGCATTAGCAGGAGGAGAGGTTGTCAAGACGATCGGTGGAGGAATTATTCCAAATGAGATTGTTGATGTTCCGATTGTAATCATTATTTTAGCTTCTGCTTGTGGTACTTTATTTATTGCTAATTTAATTGGTATTCCTTTATCAACAAGTGAGGTCGTTGTCGGCTCGATTGTCGGTGTAGGGATTGCTTTTCAAGCTCTCTTTTTAAAAGAACTTCTTATTATCGTCAGCTTTTGGATCATCACTCCGTTTGTTGCCTTTTTTATGGCTTTATTAATAGGAAAAGTGACGATTTATTTAGAAAAACGCTGGCCACAGTTAAAAGGAAAAGGGAAATGGAAAAAACCACTTGTCTTTTTTCTCATTGCCTGTGGGTGTATTGAAGCATATGCAGCTGGTATGAACAATGTTGCAAATGCGGTTGGTCCATTAGTAGGGGCTGGTTTGATTGAAATTAATACGGCAGTCATTTATGGAGGATTATTTGTTGGCTTAGGGGCTATTGTCCTTGGCGGTAAAGTTTTAGAAACGAATGGTAAAAAGATTACTCAATTGTCGTTATTGCAAGGGAGCTCTGTATCTTTAACCGGTGGTTCACTAGTGATAGTCGCTTCTATATTTGGGCTACCGGTGCCGTTAACACAAATTACGACATCAGCGATTGCTGGAATTGGAACAGCAGCAAATGGTTTTCAGGTGTGGCAAAAAGGGATTATGAAACAGATTATTAAAGTATGGATTGTCTCACCGATCTTTTCATTAGTGATTGCTTATGGACTTATTTTATTAATTAGGCAGTCTGATTTTTATACGTTATTTGTGATCGTTAGTGTCTTTATTGCGACCACGGGGGCTTTTAGTTTGTATCATACGGCCCGTAAAGAAAAGCGTTCAACCTATGATGAAGGTGGAGGCATATAAAAATACGTCCACTTAAATTTTGGTGTGTTAGAAGTGGGAACTTAGGCTACTTGGTGAAGGAGAAAACCAAAGCTTAATACGAAATCAGTCTAAAAAAGAAAAGGTGAAAAAATGAGTTTAAAAGGGACAGAAAATATCGTTTGGCACGAAACAACGATTAAAAAAGCTGAACGGCAAAAACAAAAAGGACATAAAAGCAGCATTTTATGGTTTACTGGTTTATCTGGAGCAGGGAAATCGACATTAGCAAATGCATTAGAATATCAGCTTTTTCAAAAGGGACTTTCTAGTTATGTGTTAGATGGAGATAATGTTAGACATGGTTTAAATAAAGGCTTAGGTTTTAGTGATGAAGATCGAAAAGAAAACATTCGTCGAATTGGTGAGGTTTCTAAACTATTTGTGGATGCTGGGACGATCGTTTGTACCGCTTTTATTTCACCGTTCCGTGAAGATCGAGATGCGGTAAGAGCACTTGTTGAAAAAGGTGAATTTATCGAAATTTATGTTCGTTGTTCTTTAGATGCTTGTGAACAACGCGATCCAAAAGGATTATATAAAAAAGCAAGAGCAGGTGAAATTCGTGATTTTACCGGGATTAGTTCGCCGTATGAAGAACCGAATTCCCCAGAGATTATTATTGATACGGATCAATTGACAATTGAGCAATCGGTGCAACAAATATTAGATTATTTACAAAAGAAAGAGATCATTTAAGCTATTAAAAAAGGTTCGTGAGCATGTGACTCACGAACCTTTTTTGCGATACAGTTAGTTGGCTATGGTGTTGGACTACTTTACTGTACTATCTATTTTGAGAACGAATTGATTGTAAGGCAGCGGTAACATTGATCTCACCATGTCCATAGTAGGAGTCACGACCATTTGTGCCAAGATCTTCTGCCGTTTGGGTGATCACATCATACACTTCTTGATTGGTTAAGTCTGGGCGTAGTGCCCGGATTAATCCAGCTAGCCCAGCGACATGAGGGGCAGCCATTGAAGTTCCTGACATAACCGTATAATTATTATCTGGAAAAAGACTCGGAATATGTTCACCAGGTGCTGATATATCAACATGCTCACCATAGTTTGAAAAGAAGGCCCGTTTTTGATCTTGGTCGAGAGCGGCAACGGTTAATACTTCAGGGTAATAAGCTGGATACATCGGGTCTGACACATTATCATTACCAGAAGCAGCAATAATCACAACATCGTTATCATAAGCATATTTAACCGCATCATGTAAGGCATCTGAATGATAATAATCACCTAAGCTCATGTTGATCACTTGGGCACCATGCTCAACGGCCCAATAAATACCATTCGCTACTTCATATGAAGAACCTTCTCCATCATCATTTAATACTTTTACTGGTAAGATGTTGCTTTTCCAAGAAACACCGGCAATTCCGGTAATATTATTAGTCATGGCTGCGGCAACACCAGCAACATGTGTACCGTGACCATGAGCATCTGAAAAATCGCCACTTTCATCAAATGCATTATAACCATGTGAGATTTTATCCTTTAAATCTAAATGATCGGGATCAACTCCTGTATCTAAAACTGCGATTGTTACGTCCTCACCGCCTGATAAATCCCAGCCATTGCTAATCTTAATTTGACTTAAGTTCCATTGATACGGTTCAAAAAACTCATCATTAGGTTTCGTTTGTTGAACTCTGACTTGGTTAGTTGTCATTAAGTAATTCGGTTCACTAAAGGCAAGGTAGTAATCATGATTTAGGCGTTCAATCAATTGTGGGGTCGTTTCCTCATTAGATTGAACCACATAAAAAGGTCCGGAAGAGGAAATGAGTTGTACATTTTGATTGTTTAAAAACCAGTCGTTAGCATGAGCATCGTTTTTAAACTTAATCACGGCTTGATTTTCGATATAGGATTTTTGTTCAGACTCTGGCTTCGGATCTTTTGAATGAACGACAATTTGCCAATCTAATTCAGGTACGGTTTTGGCTTGGTATCCATCAGGGACATCGTCTGTTGTTTCCCATTGGACTTTCGGATCATCTCCAGAGACAAAGAAGTTTCCATTAGAATCTGCTACAGAAGCCATATCTTTTACAAATGAGCGAATGAAGCTTAAATCGACTTCACCAATGATGTTACGACCATCTGGTAATGTTTCGCCCATTAACATAAAATGTTGCTCATTTTTGATATATGGATCTGAGAATTCACTTTGCATATGGGTATGGGTTAATAAAGAGCGATCAAAAGTCGACATTTCACCAGCTTCGATAATGAGATTATCTTCTTCGTAGATGGCAAATCCGTTGAAATGAGGATGTTCAGCTAGCTCCTCGTGAAAGGCATTTTCCAAACCTTGATTCGTTAAATCATAATCAGACCAGCGATTGAGTTGTCCTGATAATTGTTTTAAAAACATAGATGTTGTTAACGATAAATCTTCGGCTAAAAGCTCATCCATTGCTGTCGAATCTAATGTTTGCGGGATTTCTTTTTCTAAAACATAATCTTGCTCATTATGATCGAGCATAAATCGTCCCATATAAAACATTCCGATTCCAAACACAGCAAGAAGTAAAAGCGTAAAAACAGTTTTTTTCATTAGTGTTCACCTCGTTATAATCATTATTAGATTTAAAATATTATTTACTCAAATTTCGCAGCGTATGATTGACCCTTAACCGTTGATAGAGATTGACTTTAGGGAGATACAATACTCAAATTGACTTTACAGGAACGGTTCAATCGTTGACAGTCTGAACACATCTCAAAGTAGGCTGTTGAAGGAAACTGTTCACTAAAATAAGCACTTCGGCTGTCGCTCCCAAAACCATACTCCGCGTCCTGCGGGAACCTGGCGAGCCTCCTCGGCAAGGAGCGGAGTGTCTGTTTGGGAGCGACCGCCGGAGAGTATATTATTATTTTCTTAATGCGAAAGTTGAGTTATTTAATAAAATAGGCCATTAAAATTTCGTCGTCATAATGGTCGTCAACAAATACTTGGTCTTTCTGAACACCTTCTTCTTCAAATCCATATTTTTTATATAAAGAATAAGCGGCTTGATTGGATGCAAAAACAGTTAAACATAATTTATGAAGTCTTTTTTTCTTACACCAATTTTGTGTATATTGCATGATAAAATGGCCGATCCCTTTTCCTTGAGTGTTCGGGTGGATCCATGTTCTGAATAAACCTATATGCTGTTTCATTTTTAATTCGCCAATTAAAACTCTGGCGATTCCGCTCACTTGTCCATTTACTTCGATCACGATATACATATGACCTTGTTGTTGCACATGATCGATAAAATGGTGTTCTTCTTCTAAAGAATTTACTTTTTCTTTTTGAATATATCGCTTTGCCTCTACAATGGCATTTGCGGCTTTTATTATCTCCTTTGCATCTTCTTTTATCGCAGGTCTTAGATGAATAACGGAACCATCTTTCCCTTCAAAGGTTTGATGATCAGTAAAAGAAGTCAAGGTGCACTTCCTCCTTCATACTGAATATGGTGTAGTTGATGGGTGATAGGTGCTTCGAGAAGTTCAGATAAATAAACAAGTCGTAATTGGTTTTGTTTCATCTTCTTCCAACCATTTTCAACAGCTGAGAATGTCTCATTTCCTTTTATACCGACATGTCCAATTCCGACCGCCTTCCCTTTACTTTTTGAGAGTTTCATGAGCTTATCGATTTGTAGTTCAACTTCCCTTTGAGAAGAGAGGCTATCATCGATAAAAATATCGCGTGCGATAAAAGGTATGTTTAGTTCTTTTGCTAGTGCCTGTATAACAGATTTTTCACTTGTTCCACTGTCAAGGAAGTACAGCTGGTGCTCATTGGCGATTTCCATGACAATCCTCATAATATGCTCATTTTCGACGATTTTAGAACCCATATGGTTATTCATGCCAACAGCATGTGGTACGTTTTCGATTGCTTGATGGACTCTTTCTTTAATCTCTTCATCAGATAAATCAGATGTAATCGCATTTGGGCCTAACCATGAGGCTTTCCCTTTTTTAGGTTCCATCGGCATATGAATGATCACTTCTAACCCTGCTTTGTGAGCTAACTCAGCTTGCTCTGTTGCGTATTTTTGAAAGGGCATAATGGCGACAGTAATCGGTATATCTGCTTCGAGGAATTGGTCAACCCCTTTGACATCACCACCAAAATCATCGATAATAATCGCAATCTGATTATCGGAAGCTAGAACAGGGTTTGTTGTTAAAAGGATAAATAAACACATAATAAAGAAACTAATGTTTTTGAGCATGAATTACCTTCCTCCTTTTTCGTAACATTAGTTTGCCGAAAAGGCGTCATTTAAATTACAAATTCCTACGATTTCTCAAAAAAAAGACGTGCTAACGACTTAATGATCGTTTAGCACATCTTATTTACGGATATTGAAGGCGGCATTAATTTGACCACGTAGCATCCGTTCACGTACTTCTTGTTTTTTCAGGGCTTTTTGTTCCATTTTTCTAATCTCAAATGTTTGCATACCATCTTCCATTTTATTAGCGATATCAATTAAACGTTCAACATCTAAAAAGGAATATTTTCTCGTTCCACCTTTTGTTCTTTCCGGAAAGAGAAGCTTGCGCTCTTCATAATAGCGAATCTTTCTTTCCGATAACCCAGTAAGTTCACTAACAACACCGATGGTTATCACTTTTTTATCTTTATAGGACAATCCACTCCACCTCGCTGTAAAAAGTAAGAATGTTCGCATCTTTTGTAATACTATATCACATCTAATTAAAGAACGTGTTTACGCGTGTTAGATTATCTTACATTTTTTATTTTAAGTCTTTAGGAATTCTAATGTGAGATTCCCTATGTAAGGAAGAAAGGAAATAATCATAAAAAACATATGCTAAAATTTAAGAGTATTTAATAAAATAAGCTAGATTTATTATAAAAAAGTTAAAAAGGACATTGCTCAATGAATTGTTTTTGTATTATACTTTATAAAACATATAAAAAAAGTCGGATATAGTAGTTCTAGTATACAGGAAACTTCAAGGGGGAACAGGATGCGACAAAAGCAGGGGATTGTTTATTTAGTTGGAGCAGGTCCAGGTGATATTCGTTTATTAACGATAAAAGGGTTTGAAGTGTTACAAAAAGCAGATGTCGTTTTGTATGATCGTCTCATTCATCCATTGTTATTAGAATGGACAAAACCAGATGCGGAGATTATCTACTGTGGAAAATTACCTGATCGGCACCTTTTAAGGCAAGAAGCAATTAATGATCTACTCGTAAAAAAAGGTCAAGAGGGGAAAATCGTTGTGCGCTTAAAAGGGGGAGACCCAAGCGTTTTTGGAAGGGTTGCAGAAGAGGCGGATGCCTTACAAGCAGCAAGTGTGCCATTTGAAATTGTCCCTGGTATAACGGCTGGAATCGGTGCTTCTACCTATGCGGGGATTTCCGTTACACATCGTGATTATGGGGGCTCGTTTGCTGTTGTAACCGGTCATAATAAAACGGCAAGTGGTGAACCTACCGTTGATTGGCAGGCTCTTTCTAAAGGCGTTGATACGATTGCTTTTTATATGGGAGTTAAAAACTTGCCTTATATTTCAGAAAATTTACTCTTGAATGGAAAAGACCCTGACACACCGGTTTCAATCATTCAATGGGGGACATTGGGGAAACAAAAAGTGTTAAAAGCTACTTTAAAAACAGTTGCTAAAAAAGCCAAAGAGGAGAAAGTTGAAAACCCAGCTATTACATTAGTCGGGGATGTGAACCATTTAAGGCAAGGAAAGAGTTGGTTTGAAAGACAACCTTTATTTGGACAGCATATTTTATTTGCGAGAACAGATGATGAACCGAGTTCAACGGTTGAATCGTTAAGGGATTTAGGGGCAGAAGTTTTTGAATATCCACGTTTTCAAATCCGTTTCTCTGAAGATAAGCAAATTGATTATCGTTTATACGATTGCCTTTATTTCTTGTCACCTAAAAGTGTGCAAGCTTTTTTTAAACATATTACTGATATCGGGTTAGATATTCGTTTTATTCAAGCCGATTTCGTTGTTCGCTCTAAAAAGTCCGCTAAATTATTAAGCTCTTACGCGTGTTCTTCTATAACTATTGATGAGATGGAGCCAGGCAAAAAAGTTCTTGTCTTAGGGGAAGAGATGAGTGAACAAGAAAAGAGCTCTCTAAAGAAAAAATTAGGAGATTTTGATTATTTTGTTTCTTATCAAAAAGCCCTGGTTAGCCAATCCGCGGCTACATTTGAACGTTTATGGGATGAGGGGAGAATCGAAACGATCGTTTTTCCAAATGAGAAATCGGTTGTACAAATAACCGATGCATTAGCCAAAACTAAGTATACACCAACGCTTATTTCAAAACATGTCGAAGTAATCTGCTATGGTCCGATATCTTATCAGAAAGCAATAGAGCTTGGTTATGTGGGAGCTAAAGTATTAGAACATCCGAATAAAGAAGAATTAATCCAAAAACTTGGATATTCACTTGTTAAGAGGTGACAAATATGCAGGCGATATTATATGTAGGGCACGGGAGTAGGGTTCAGGAAGGGAATGAACAATTAAGAGCTTTTGTATCTAAAATTCAAGCGAGGTTTCCGCAAATCCCTATTCAAGAAACAGCTTTTATTGAATTAGAGCAGCCCACGATCCAAGAAGGGATTGAGGCCTGTCGGAAGCAAGGGGCCACACATATTGCGGTCATTCCCATTTTATTATTAAGTGCTGGACATGCAAAAATAGATATACCTAATGAGATAAAGAGTGCCATGGAGAAACACCCAACGCTTATTTTTACCTATAGTCAACCGATAGGGGTCGAAAAAATTGTTATTGATATATTAAAAGAACGGTTACTGTCCGTTGGTGTGGAGCATATTACGGGAAGACCAGACAGTGAGTCACGGGAAAATAAGGCTGTTTTATTAATTGGGCGTGGTAGTAGCGATCCAGATGCAAATAGTGATTTAATGAAGATTTCTCGCTTGTTATGGGAGTACACACCGATTAAACGTGTAGAAGTGAGCTATTTAGCTGCAACAGAGCCGACTGTTGATGAAGGGTTAGAACGATTATTAAAAGAACCAGTCGAAGAGATCATCATGTTGCCTTATCTTCTTTTTACAGGAGTTCTAATGAAAAGTTTAGAGAAGAAATTAAATCAAGTCCAAAAAACGACAGAAAAAAATTAAGCTTAGGTATGTATTTAGGTTTTGATGACAAGCTTGTTGATATTGTCTCTTTACGTGTCAGGCAAGGATTAAAGGGGGAGTCTGAGTGGCTGACTTTATCCCGGTAAATTTAAAAGTGAAAAATAAAAAGATTACGATGATTGGAGGAGGACAAGTCGCTTATCGACATACAAAACGCTTTTTAGCAGCCGGTGCGAATGTTACCATTGTTTCAGCACAGATGATTGAGCCATTTTTCGTTTTAGAAACTGAAGCAAAGCTCACATTACAAATACGTGAAGTTTTAGCGAGCGAGCGTTTTGAGACAGATTTACTCTGTTTAGCGACGGATGATGAACAATTAAACCATTCATTGTATGATAACAATCAACATCTTTCATTTATTTATTTAGCCAATGATCTTGAACAATCGGACTTGCATTTTATGTGTAAGCTTGAACAAGGACCGTTTGTTTTCGCCTGGTCAACAAATGGAGCAAGCCCGGCTTATGCAAAGAGCTTATCTGAGAAATTCAAAAAGCAATTGCCACTTGACAGAATTGAATCTGATTTACAATTTTTAGGTAAGGCAAGAGTGTTAATTAAGGGATTTCAGCTGCCGTCTAACATCCAAAAAAAGTTGTTAAAGGAAATTGCAGAGGAGTCATTTTTAAAGGATTCTAACCGAGAGGGAAATTTATTACAAAGACTTGTCGATAGTAAGGGGCATGAATAGATATAAGAAGAGCTATAATTCATTTCAAAGATTATAGCTCAATTGAGTTAAAATGATTTTTTCGTTCATTACGTTAGTCAGCTTTTAAACAAATATGTGAAGCTTTATAACTTTTATCGTTATGAAGCTTTTTATGGACGTTTTCTATGAATTCTTGTGTAGATGAGGTTGTTTGAGAAGCTGATGTTGTGACTAAATTTAATAACTTCTCTTTCCATGATTGAGAAGGGTCGACAACAGTTACAGCTAGTTGCAAAATATCTGTTGATAAAGGAGAAGGCTCTTTTAACGTTAGAAAATTAGGACAGAGTGAAGAAAGCGGGCTAGCAAGTATGATTTTAAATTGATATTGTTGGCTTTTTTGTTCATATTGAACATGATATGTGACAAGACTTTGCTCATACATTTCGATTTCATTTTGGCTATAAAACCAATAAAAAGAAACTTGAAGAACGATAAATGGGGGATTAAGGGCCTTCATTTGAGCCTCAATAAATTGTTGTAATGCCTCTAAAGATAACAATTGGGATTGAAAAAAGAGGTGAAAATCATTTAATATGTCTTTTTGATTTAGCTCGTGCTCCCTTTGTATTTGTATGGTCACTTCAGCAGTAGCTGTTTGAATGGTTGGATCCAGTTCGGATTCAAACATGAGTGGATAGTAAAAGTGAATGACCTTACGATCCTTTCTTTTTGAATTTGTCTCCATGTTGATTTCTCCTCTACTCTTTTATTTCTCTAATCAAATTGCTTGCAGGAAAGGTTCCTTCATATTACACTACAATGGATTACTAGACAAGAAAGTAGGAAATGTCATGAAAAAAACAATCGTTTCTGCTATTATCGTATTTATTTTATTAGTGGTTGGGGGATTTACGATACCTGTCATTTCAGAAACAGCTTCAGATAGCCGTGTTGTCATTGATCATACTTTAATGGAATACAGTGCCCCTGCTTGTTTTGATCAAGCAGAATTTACGAATAATCTTGATGAAGTATCGATTCAATCAGCGATTAACTCAGGCTATGTAGCAGAATCAACGTGTACAACTGAAGAAATGCCGATGGAGAAAAAGCCACTATTTGTTGTTTGGTTTACAGCTTAATTCTTTGCTTGTAGCGTCAGTTTGTTGACTAAGTCTCGTTTCAGGAGACAGTCAACAAGCTTTTTTTATATTGGAAAAGTATTAGAATAAAGCAATCAGACTTAAGAACACTGAAAAAGTAAATTTTATTTTCTAAGTGGAAGTCATGTCTGAAATGGACAAGTAAGAATAGGCGAACAATGTGGAAGGATTCTAGGCTTTGATTCTCTCATTCACGTTGAGTGGATGAGAGCCAAAAATGGCACCTTCAACCCTTTGTAACACCTTTTGCGAAAGAGTTTACGATGTGATATAGTTAGAATGTTCAAAAAATTAAAAAGAGAGAGATTGATTAGGAGCTGGAGAGAATGAAAGTAGCTAAATTTGGTGGGAGTTCAGTAGCAAATGCTAATCAGATTAAAAAAGTAGCAGCGATTATTCAAGAGGACGCTGACAGGAGAATTATTGTTGTATCAGCTCCAGGAAAAAGGGATCAGGATGATACAAAGGTAACCGATTTATTAATTGATCTTGCAGATGCTTGTTTAGCAGGGCAAAATGGGGAACGAGAATTGACCGACGTTATTATTCGTTATCAATCAATCGCCGAAGAACTAGAATTGAATCTGCAAATTATCGAAACGATTGAGGCTGATTTAAGGAAACGGATTAGTCACCCGAAAGAAAATCAAGAACAATTTATGGATTTAATTAAAGCGAGTGGGGAAGACAATAATGCGAAATTGATCGCTGCTTATCTACAAAGTATTGGTCTTCATGCAAACTATATGAACCCTAAAGATGCGGGGTTATTAGTTAGTGAGCAGCCTGGAAACGCTCAAGTATTACCTGAGGCCTATGAACATTTAAAACAGTTAAATGATCGAGATGATATTATCGTTTTTCCAGGGTTTTTTGGTTATTCTAAAAGTGGAACGTTATGTACATTTCCCCGAGGTGGCTCTGACATAACAGGATCTATTTTAGCGGCAGGCGTCAAAGCTGATTTGTATGAAAATTTTACAGATGTTGATTCGGTTTTTGCGGCTAATCCAACTGTTGTGAAAGAACCGGTTAAAATAAAAAAAATGACCTACCGCGAAATGCGTGAATTGTCGTATGCAGGGTTTTCTGTCTTCCATGATGAAGCACTAATTCCAGCTTTCAAAAATAGTATTCCAGTTTGTATTAAAAACACAAATAATCCAACATCGACTGGGACGATGATTATTGCTGAACGAGAATATTTTTTAAATCCAGTCATTGGGATTGCGGCGGATGAAGGGTTTTCGGCTATTTATGTTCGCAAATATTTGATGAATAGAGAAGTCGGTTTTGGTCGTCGATTGTTACAGATTTTAGAGGATGAATGTTTATCATATGAACATATACCTTCAGGGATCGATGATACGACGATTATTTTACGACAAGATCAACTAAACCCTGAAAATGAAGAACGAATTGTGAAACGAATTTCGGCTGAATTAGATGTCGATGATGTACATATTGAGCATGATTTTGCCATGATTATGATCGTTGGAGAAGGGATGCACAATACGATTGGACTCGTTGCAAGAGCAACAGCCGCTTTAGCAAATGCTAATGTGAATATCGAAATGTTAAATCAAGGCTCGTCTGAAGTTAGTCTAGGGCTTGCCGTCAATGAAAAAGATACAAAAGCGAGCATTAAAGCTTTATATGACGAGTTTTTTGGAGGAGTAAAAGAAGAAACGGTGCAATAAGGGATAAGAAGGCTGGGATAAAACCCAGCTCTAAATTGAAAAGAGACAGGAGCAAAACTCATCTTATAAATGAAAAAGCCGGTGAAATTTTACTATGCGAGTAAAATTTCACCGGCTTTTATTATATGTTTATTGAACGGAAGTGGATGGTGATGAATGCCGTTTTACTCAGCGCTCCCGAAAATCATGCTCCGCGTCAAACACCAAGCGTTATAATCTTGGAAAGTAACTTTTTTTGGTTACACATAAAATCGCTCTTTGATTTGTGGTGTTGTAAACGCCATTTTAAAGGAAAGAAGAGCGATTTTTTCCTTTTTTGATAGAAAATGAAACTATAGCGGACGGGATGGGAGGCCGACTCCTGCAGGAGGAAAGGGCAGGTGGAAATCCACCGGCCTAGCCGGTTAGTTCCACGCCCGCCTGCGGAAAGCGTGCCCCCCATCCCGGGAGCGGTGTCTTACCTCCTACTTTATAACATTCACTTCGGAAAGGCCATTTTTCCTTTCTATAGTTACCTCTTTATCATTTTTGTTGCTCTAGATACTTTAAGTGAATTTAGGAAGAGCGATTTTGTTTTTCGATTGATTTTAAATATTGTTTGATTTCTTTTAGCTCTTCATGTAGTGAATCCATCTGTTTTTGGGCGGCTTCTTCCTTTTCTTTTACTTTATCTTTTACTTCGTCTTCATTCGCTTTTTCAACGTTATTGACGATAACTCCAATAAATAAGTTAAAGATAATGAAGGTCCCGACTAACACAAAGGCAATAAAATAAGTCCATGCCCATGGGATATCCACTAAGATCGGCCTCATTACACCACTACCCCAGGAGTCTAACGTGACAATTTGGAAGAGAGTCAGCATTGAGAGTTGGAGATTGGCAAAATATTCAGGAGCTACATTCGCAAATAACATCGTACCTAATACGGCAAATATATAGAAAATAATGCTCATTAAAATTAAAATATTTCCTAAAGCAGGAATCGTTAACATTAAGGCGTCAACGAGTCTTCTTAAAGATGGAATGACTGAAATCGCCCTTAAAACACGTAAAACTCTTAAGATACGGAGAACGGTAATGAAGTGACCCCCGACAAAAATATGACTTGAGAGGACGATGATTGTATCAAACCAATTCCAGCCCCCTTTAAAGAAATCCTTTTTTGGTGTCGTTGCCAGAAATCTTGTTAAAATTTCTAAAGTGAAAATCCACAATAAAATGACATCAAGGACATGAAATAAGGAACCATATTCGTGTCTTAAAGCAGGGTACGTTTCTAGGCCAACTAGAAGGGCATTAAATAAAATTAAAGTAATAATAATTCTTGTAAAATAACGGTGACTAACAATCTTTTTACTAAAATGAATGAGAAGGGACTGTTTTTGCATATAATGATTGTTTCTCCTTAACCAATAAAATCAATTCCACATAAAAGTATAACATGGTTTTTTCGTCGTGAAGTAAAGAAATCAACCAAATCTTCTAAAGATAACTTGGTTGATTGAGGATCTTCCCTTATTTTTTTTCACTAAATACGGCACCTAACTGTTTAGAACGTGTAATCGCTTTTGAAACGGCTTCCTCAAAGTTTTGCTGAGTATGATATTGTTCGAGTATTTGAAAGCCTGCTTCGGTTGTTCCATTTGGACTCATCACTTCTTGATATAGTTCACCTGCTGATTTGTTGGTCGCCTCTAGTCGTTTGCCTACACCGACAATCGTTTGAGTAATAAGTTTTGTCGCTTCATCTGTTGTAAGTCCAGATTGGGCTGCAACATGATAAAGTCCTTCGACGAAATAATAAAGATAGGCAGGACCACTTCCAGCGATTCCGGTAACGGCATCCATCTTCTCTTCATCTACTGTAAGAACGATTCCAACCGCTTCCAGCAGGGTTTGGACAATGTGTAGATCTTTATCAGTAGCGAATTGGCCTTTGCACATCGCTGTTGCAGAAGCACCTACAATTGCCGAAGTATTTGGCATAGTACGAATAACCGCAGCGGGTATATTTAATAATTCTTCAATAAAAATAGTTGGAATGCCAGCGAGCACAGAAATAAAAAGTTGTTTCTCTGATACAACATCTTTTATTTCGTCGATTGAATCTTTAATTCCATTTGGTTTCATCGCAAAAATAATAATGTCGGCCTGTTCGACCGCTTTTGGACGATCGTTTGTTATTTGAACATGATACGTTGCGGATAAATATTGGAGACGTTCTTGATCTTTTAAATTCGTCACAGTAATTTGGTTAGGAGCTACGACTTTTTTCTTTAAAAGGCCCACAATGATGGCTTCTGCCATGGAGCCAGCCCCTAAAAAGGTAATGTTTTTATCCAAAAGTTTTCACCTACTTTTTTATTTGTCCATTTCCAAGCACATGAAATTTAGTAGAAGTTAATGCTTCTAGCCCCATTGGTCCTCTTGCATGTAGCTTTTGTGTGCTAATTCCTATTTCTGCTCCAAAACCAAATTCAAAACCGTCTGTAAAACGAGTAGAGGCATTGTGGTATACAGCGGCTGCATCCACTTGATTTAAAAAGGCTTCCACATTTTCACTTGTTTCACTAATGATCGCTTCTGAATGGTACGTACCGTATTTTGAAATATGACGAATCGCTTCATCAACGGTAGGAACTACTTTTAAAGCAACTTTATAGTCTAAGTATTCATCGGCCCAATCTGATTCGGTTGCTAATTGGAATTGTGGAAACATGTTTTTTAATAGGGCATCACTATAAATTTGCACATTTTTTTCATTAAGAATGGCGACTAATTCATTTAAATGTTTATTGGCCCATGTTTGATGGACTAAAATCGTTTCCGCCGCATTACAAACAGAGGGACGCTGTGTTTTGGCATTTACAGCAATGGAAAGGGCCATTTCTTTGTTCGCTGATTCATCGATATAAATATGGCAATTGCCGACTCCGGTTTCTAATACAGGAATCGTTGCGTTTTGAACAACTGTTTGAATTAAACCGGAACCGCCCCTTGGGATAAGGACATCGACAAATTCATTAAGCTTAAATAACTCTGCGGCTGTTTCGCGGCTCGTATCTTCAATTAATTGAATCGCAGCTGTCGGTATCGTTGTTTTTTCTAACGCACGATGAAGAACTGCGACAATAGCTTTATTAGAGTGAATCGCTGAAGAGCTACCACGTAATAAAACCGCATTACCTGCTTTTAGGCAAAGGCTAGAAGCATCGACGGTCACATTCGGACGTGCTTCATAAACCATCCCAATGACTCCTAGTGGGACACGAACTTTCCGAATGGTTAACCCGTTAGGTCTTGTAAATTGCTCGAGTTCTTCGCCAATCGGATCGTTTAACTGGGCGACTTGTTTCAGTCCTTCAGCCATATCAGCAATTCTGGCTTCTGTTAGAGATAAGCGATCAATTAAGCCGTCATTTAAGCCATTTTGTCTACCAGCTGCTTGATCCTTTTCGTTTTCAGCTAAAATAAAGGATTGCTCTTTCACTAATTGTTGAGCCATTGAAAGCAATGCGGCATTTTTTTCTTCTGTCGTTTTGAGACCGAGTTCAGTCGTTAATTCTTTTGCTCTTTTTGCTTTTTCTCTTAATTCATTCATCTTTATTCACTCTCCTTAAAAATATTAATTAGATATTGATGAAGACTTTGTGATTGTCACCCAATGATCGCGGTGAATGACTTCTGGTTTGTTTAAATGAAGGGTTCGTTTTGCTTCCATACTGGAAAGTCCCTTAATTTGATTTAGTTCTCCGGAAGAAACATTTGATTTTCCTTTCCCAATTAATAAACCTTCTTCATTGTAAACATCAATCACTTCATTCCGGTTAAAAATACCGTCAATCTGTAATACTCCAGCTGGTAAAAGGCTTTTTCCAAGTGATTGTAGAGCAAAAGCTGCTCCGCGGTCGACGGTGATTGAACCACTACTTGTGGAGTGAAGAGCGATCCATTGTTTGTTCGTTGGCATCATCGCTTCTTCTTGAACCGAACCGATATACGTTCCATCACCATTACCCGCAATGATGTCAATTAATTTATTTGCTCCGGCACCTTTTCCGATAAAAATATTAACGCCAAGTGAGAGGGCGGTTTCGGCTGCTAATATTTTTGATTTCATTCCTCCTGTCCCTACTTTTGAGCCGCTATCACCAGCCATTGCAAGTAATTCCGGTGTTATTTCTTTCAGATGATCATATTTTTCGGCTGTAGGGTCAAGGTTCGGGTTGGCACTGTATAAGCCATTGACGTCCGTCAAAATACATAATGTATGGGCATGTATAAAGCCACTTACTAAAGCGGAAAGCATATCATTATCACCAAATGTTAATTCTTCAATTGAAGTTGAGTCATTTTCATTAATAATCGGAAGAGCCCCTCGTTTTAACAATTCACTAATGGTCGAATAGGCATTTTGGAAACGATGACGGTCCGAAAAATCATCTCTTGTTAATAAGATTTGGGCAGGAATAATCCCTTCGTTTTGAAACTTTTCAATATAACCTTGCATCAGTAAACCCTGACCAACAGAAGCTGCTGCTTGTTTTCCAGCTATTGTTACAGGTTTTGTTGGGTATCCAAGGGCAGAGAAACCCGCTGCTACAGCACCTGAAGAGATAAGAATGACTTCATGTCCTTGCTTTTTTAATCGGCTTAAAGCTTGGACATGCTCTGTTAATTTGTTGATGCTAAGTGAGCCCGATGGAGTTGTCAATGAACTGCTCCCAATTTTGACGACGATTCGTTGACGTTTCATTCTCTTCTCCTTCTTTCCTTTTAAAAATATAAAAAAGCCCTCCGATCCTATAAAAAGGACGGAAGAGCTTATCTCCGCGGTACCACCTTGTTTGACATCTAAATAGATGCCCACTCGTACCCGTAACGTGGGGAGACGGCTAGGTTTGCTAGCTGCTCAAGGACAGGTTCAATCATTTCAGGGGTCAAGGATCTTTCAGCCGATGAATCCTTTTCTCTTTAGACATGAAATTAATTTACTAATTCCTCTCAACGCGTATGTCTATAAAAATATAACATTATTGTGTAAACTTATTCTATCTCAAATGATTTTCTTTAGTATATAGTGAAGAAGGAAAACACGTCAAGCTCATAAGCGAAAAAAGGCTTTATTTAATTAAAGTAAATTCGAATCGTTTCCAATAATTAGATAAAATGAGCGGGGTTTCTGTAGTGATTAAGTGAATTTATGTTTCATTAATAAAACATTAGTATGGGATAGATAGGGGCAGAAAATGAAAAAAACGATTTGGATAACAGGTGGGACTAGTGGTTTAGGGAAAGAGATTGCCTTTCAATTATTAAAAAAAGACTATCATGTTATCGTGCTAGCTCGAAATGAAGAGAAAATAAAACAGCTTGAGGAAGAGGCGCAAGGGTTTAATGGCAGGATTTTGACCTGTCAAGTCGATATCCGCTCTGACGAAGAGGTAAAGAAGATCGTAGCTCATTTAGTAAAAAGCGGCCATCCGGTCGATGTTCTTATCAATAATGCCGGTTTAGGCATATTCGATTCCGTACTCGATGCGAAAACAGAGGATATCGTTGAAATGTTTGAAGTAAATGTACTTGGTTTGATTGCGATGACAAAGGCCGTACTCCCTTATATGATTGAAAAGAAAAGCGGCCAAATTATTCAAATTGCTTCTCAAGCGGGGAAGCTCGCAACCCCAAAATCAAGTGTATATGCGGCCACAAAACATGCTGTATTAGGATTTACGAATAGTTTACGTATGGAAGTAGAAGATGATAATGTGAATGTAAGTGCTGTTAATCCCGGACCAATTCAAACTCCTTTTTTTGAGCGAGCCGACAAAACTGGGTCATATGTGAAAAATGTTGGGAAGATGATGTTAAAACCAGAATATGTCGCCGAAAGGGTCGTGCAATTAATTGAAAAGCCAAAAAGAGAATTAAATTTACCAAGATGGATGGGCTTCGGTTCAAAGTGTTATCAACTCATGCCAACCGTGATAGAAAAGATCGCAGGTAAACAATTGAAGAAAAAATAAAATTTGTTAACACTTCAATCGCATCATTTGAAAAAGGAATGTATTAGTGGGACAAAACGACCTAAAAATGAGTTGGATGACTAGAATAACGGTCACCCAACTTTTATTAGAAATTTTTTATATTATATTCAAAAAAGAATAAGAAAATTCACAAGTGTAAAAGGAGCAATTCTCTATCTTAGTGGACGAAAACATGCGGAGACTCCCGTGGGAAGTAGTGGCAAAACCGAAATCCACTAGCGAAGCTAGTTAGTTCGGTGCCACCCCACAGGACGCGGAGCATGATTTTCGGGAACGGTGAGTAGAACACCATTCATCGCCATCCACTACGTTTCCAATAAATAGAACGAAAGCCAGTAACATTTAACTCATTGTAAAATGTTACTGGCTATTCATATCAGAGCAGGGTTTTGTCTCCACCTCTTTTCACTTTATAAAATCATTACTAATCTCATATAGAACTCATGAAATTATTTTTCAAACTGTCCGTGCTTATTAAAGGTTAATTTAAAGAAAGCTATTGTTAGCCCAAGAGATAAGACAAGCAACCCAGCTAAAAATAATAGACTCGAAATAGCAAGGGAGGTCGATTCCATAAAGATTAGTGAGCGAAAACCTAAGACAGAATAGGTCATCGGTAACCAGCCGTGGATGGATTGTAATGGAGATGATAATAATTCGACTGGAAAACTTCCACCACTACCACCGAGCTGGACAATAAGCAAAATGATCGCGACAAATCGTCCAGGATTATCTAGAATACTAACAAGCGAAAAGATAAAGGTGACAAAAACAAGTCCGGTAAACAAGCTAAAGAAAACAAAGGCGATAGGGTGGGTCGTATCAAGCCCAATGACAAATAATAAAAATAAACTAACTAATAAGCTTTGAATAATCGAAATCATCCAGACGACACCGAGTTTTCCTGTAAACCAATGTAACCAGTTTTCGTGTAGTCCAAGCGGTTTACGAAATGGGAAGATAATCGATAAAGTTAACCCACCAACATATAAACCAATCGATAAAAAGTACGGACTTAATCCTTCTCCATAAGAGTAATTTTGCTCCGTGTGCTTACTTGTTGATTGCACCGGGTGTGAGATCATTTTTTGTTGGTCATCATTTGGATCAACTTGTAAGACCGAATCTTCTAAAGACTGCATGTTATTAGATAAACGTTCTGTTCCTTCATATAAAGAAAGCAGGCCTTCTGTTAATTGATGAGTACCATCACTTGCTTCTGCTAGCTTTTCACTTAATAAACTACTCCCATCGTCTAAATCCTTTAAACCATCATTTAATGTCACAAATCCATCTATTGCTTCATTGCTCATAGCTACTGCCTCATGATAAGTAGCAGAAATAAAATTAATTCCTTTATCAAGTTCTTGCAGCTGGTTTATTAATTTCGTTTCCAGATCAACGGCATTTGAGCTGATATCAACAAAAGAAGGAACCATTTTAGTCGTTTCATCAACCTTTTGCAAGAGAGAATCAATTAAATTCTGATAGTTTTTCATAGATTGTGAGAGTGTTTCAATTAATGAAAAGCCTTTTTGTTGTTGTTCTTCTAAAGTTTGTGTAAAAGCTTCTAACAATTGAATAACATCATCAATCTGATCATTAAGCTGGGTATTGTTTTTTTCACTTTCAACGATCGATTTTTCTAAACGATTAATGGCGTTATTTTGGGCTTGTAACCCATTTTCGACACCGCTTTGCATTTGGTCATACCATGAAGTGATTTCTTCGATTTCTCGCCACTCTGGTAAGTGATCGTCCATGGTTGGCTCAAATTGATCGAGTGTTTTATTAAGCAAAAGTAAATTAGATTGGGCATCATTTAAAAGATTTTGAACGTCCGATAAATTTTGCGACGTAATGTTTTGATTATTTACTAACTGATTTGAAACTTTTTGAAGTTCCTTTAAGGTAGATTGAATGTTTTCAATCAGATCATTTATACCTACTTCGAATTGTTCAAGTTCAGAAGAAAGTGAATCTAATTGAGCAGATATGTCGGCGAGTTGTAAAGAAGTGTTGGTAAGAAAATGATAAAACTCGTCAAAATGGTCTTGCATTGGTTCTAACTCTTCAGCGAGTTTGGAAATAGGTTTTTTTTCAAGTGTTTGGATCCATTGTTGATTCTGTGTTTGAAAATCAGTTAACTTTTCTTCCATTTGCTGTAATGAGTTGGACTGTTGTAATTGTTCTTGTAATTGCTGAGCTTGAAGTAAGAACTCTGCTACTCCGCTAGAAGCCTCGTTTATACCATCACTAATTTCGTTTGAACCCGTTGATAATTGTTCAATGGCCGCTTCTAATGACTCCAAGTTGGCATAAGCCTTTTCCGTCCCTTCCATAATTTCAGCTGAACCTTCATTTAACAAGATAATCGCATCTGCCATTTGGCTAAAGACATCATTTGCGACTTTTATATAAGCAAATGTTAAGGAGCGCGAAAGTTCTTCTTCCATTGTAGAAATAGCCGTACTGGCAATTTGTGAAGTGACAAAATTGTAGTCTTCATTTATTTCGTAAAAAATCGATGGGGTGTCTGGATCTGTGTTTTGGACAGACAGTATTTTCTCAGAAAAATTAGTAGGGATTTCGACGTAGAAATAATAATCAAAGTTTGCGAGTCCTGCTTCTGCTTCTTCTTTTGAGACAAAATCAAATAAAAAAGCAGGATCCTCTCTTAACTCCGCAACAAAATCATCACCAGCGTGAATTTCTTCCCCTTCAAATTCAGCTCCTTCGTCTTCATTTACAACCGCAACAGGGAGCTGGTCAATTTGGTCATATGGGTCCCAAAAAAAACTAATCAATAGCCCACCATATAATAACGGCATAACCGCAATACCGAGCAAGGCGATAAATAGTTTTTTATCCTTCCATATTCCTTTTAATTCAGTTAAAAATCCGTTCATAATACACCTCGTTTTGTTGGTAAAAGCATAAATTTATGTTGTTTTCATTTCACTCATAAAGTGAGATTTAAAGATGGTTATAATTTCGTCTTGTTTTAATGGTTTATACGTTTCTTCATAATCAGAGACAAGTAGGATATAAGTTTTATACATTAAATAGGCCGTAACATGGCGATGGGTTGTTTGAAATTTCTTGTTTTCTTCTGCTTGTTTTAAAAGTTGATCAATGGCATCAATAATGACATTCTCGATTTCCTTTAAGGCTCTTTTGGAATTTTCAGAGGCAAATACATTCATTTCATGATGGAGTTTCGTCATAAATTTGTGCTGCTTTCTGAATGTTAAAAGCTCTGCTAAGGCCGAACTGATATTATCAAAAAGATCCTTGTTTTCAGAGATAGAGCGTTGAAAAACCTCTTGTACTTCCGCAATAATTTCTTGTAAAACGGCATTAAAAAGGTCTTCTTTATTTTTAAAGGTTGTGTAAATAGTCCCTTTTCCGACATTGGCTAATTTGGCCACTTGATCAATGGTTGTTGCTTTAAATCCATACATGGAAAAAGATTCGGCCGCGGCATCTAAAATGATTTTTCGTTTATTTTTTAACATAATAAAGTCCTTTCGATTCATAAAAATGACTATATGACTAATTCAGTCATTTTCTTGTAATGTTGTTCATTTTAGAACAGATGGGCGGAGAAAACAAGAAAAGAACTCGTAAAAAATTGCCGCTGATTATGAACAAATATGGGATGTTTTTGTGGAAGGGTTTTCAATTTGAGAGCAAATACTTGTGCGAGAAAGTGCTGAAGAGAAACCAAATCGAAACCGGAATGAAAGAAGAACGATCGCAGATGAAGCTGAATATGATATGGAATGAGGGAGCCCAGAGATAAGGTAGAAGAGAACATTAGTAGAAAATTATTCCCAAAGGGGCTGATGATATATGTGTGGTATTACAGGTTGGATTGATTGGCAACTTGATATGCGAAAAGAGAAAGAGGAAGTTTTAAAAATGGCCACGACGTTAAATAGAAGGGGACCAGATGCTTTAAATGTTTGGACGGAGCAGCATGTTGGTTTTGGGCATGCACGTCTTATTGTTGTGGATCCAGAAGGTGGAGCTCAGCCGATGCAACGTGTTGTCAAAAATAAGACTTATACGATCGTCTATAATGGAGAGTTGTACAATACAGAAGACTTGCGTACGGAATTATTAAAATTAGGTCATACATTTAATGGTCATTCAGATACAGAAGTCTTATTAAAGTCATACATTGAATGGGGATATCAGTGCTTAGAAAAATTGAATGGCATTTTTGCGTTTGCGATCTGGAATGAGCAAGATCAGAGTTTATTTATGGCACGAGATCGTCTTGGGGTTAAACCTTTATTTTATACAGTCGCTCATGGCAGGCTGCTGTTTGCCTCAGAACTCAAAGCGTTACTGGCTCATCGTGACATTGAGCCAGTCGTTGAAAGAGATGGTTTGGCGGAGGTTATTGGATTAAGCCCTTCACGAACACCAGGGCATGGAATCTATAAGAACATAAATGAATTAAGACCTGCACATATGTTGATTTATGACCGAAATGGGGCAAAAATTAGTCGTTATTGGATGTTGAAAGGCAAAGAGCATGTGCATTCTACCGAAGAAACAGCTGAACATATTCAAGCCCTATTAAAAGATGTGGTCAAAAGACAGCTTTTTGCCGATGTTCCTGTGGGAATGTTTTTGTCTGGTGGAGTGGATTCAAGTGCATTAACAGCTCTCGCTGCAAAAATTTATGAGGAACAAGGCAAAGGAAAAATCCGCAGTTATTCTATTGATTATGATGAGAATGATAAATATTTTAAAGCGAATGACTATCAACCAAATTCCGATGCTCCTTGGATTAAAAAGGTGTCTAAAGAATTAAATACAAATCATTATAATGCTGTTATTTCCATTGAAGAATTGGCTAATTATTTGGAGGAAGCTGTTATAGTACGAGATTTACCTGGAATGGCTGATATTGATTCTTCTTTGTTATGGTTTTGTAAAGAAATAAAAAATGATGTTACGGTCGGCCTCTCTGGAGAATGTGCCGATGAGATCTTTGGTGGTTACCCATGGTTCTATCGTGAGGATTTACTAAATTTAGACTTTTTCCCGTGGATGCGTTCCATTGATGAGCGTGAAGCTTTATTAAATGACAAATGGAAAAAGAAGCTTGATTTAAAAGATCATGTATATCAAAGTTATAAAGCGACTATTAAAGAAACACCAAAGTTTGCAAAGGATAATAAAACTGAGTCTCGCAGGCGTGAAATGGCCTATTTAAATATGATTTGGTTTATGAGCAATTTACTCGAGAGAAAGGACCGGATGAGTATGGGGGCGAGCTTAGAGGTCCGTGTGCCGTTCTCTGACCACCGATTAGTTGAATATGTTTGGAACATCCCGTGGGAAATGAAACAACTTGAGGGACGAGAAAAAGGCATCTTAAGAAAAGCTTTAGAAGGGGTATTATCAAATGATGTGCTTTATCGGAAAAAAAGCCCGTATCCGAAAACACATCACCCTCTTTACACAAAAACAGTGCAAGAAAAAATGAAACAAATTTTAAAGGAAAAAGATGGTCCACTCTTTGATTTTATTAATAAGGACCGTTTGCAAGAAATCGCTGATACGGGAGGGCTCCCAGCTGGAAAACCGTATTTTGGTCAGTTAATGGCTGGTCCACAGCTTCTGGCTCATTTTGTGCAAATGGATTATTGGATGAGAACATATAATGTGAAAATAGAAGGGTAAGTAAACATTAGCTCTTAAGTGCGATAATTTATGCTTAAGGGCTTTTCGGTTTACAAATGAAAGGTGCAAATTTATACTATTTGTATTTACTGGATAGACGGTCGAGGAGTGAAAAAATAATGGATAAACAAGTTGTCATCGTCACAGGAGCGGCAAATGGAATTGGAAAAGTAGTAACCAAAACGTATGCAGAAAAAGGATTTATTGTTTTTGCACTGGATGTTAATCAGGAGGATTTAGAAAAGAGTTGTCAGCCTTTAATAGAGAATCATTATGAAGTGTATTCGCTTGTCTGTGATGTTCGTAGTGAAAGTGAAATTAAACAAGCACTTACCGTCATAAAGGAGCAAGTAGAGCAAATTGATATTTTAATTAATAATGCAGGGGTATCCCGTATGAAGTCGATGTTTGAATTGACTTTAGAAGAATGGGAGGACATAATCAAAACCAATTTAACAAGTGTGTTTTTATTAACTAAAGAAGTTGCAAAGGTGATGAAAAAAAATCAACATGGTGGTCGGATTGTGAACATTGCTTCTACTAGAGCTTATATGTCTGAGCCGAATAGCGAGGCTTATGCAGCTTCAAAAGGTGGGATTATTGCTTTAACACATGCTTTAGCAGCTTCCTTACAAAAAGAGAAAATTACCGTAAATTCGATTAGTCCAGGTTGGATACATACAGGAGAAGAATCTGAGTTACGTTCAGTCGATCATGAACAACATTTTTCTAAAAGAGTAGGAACCGCCGCCGATATAGCAAGAGCTTGCCTCTTTTTAACCGATTTTGCCAATGATTTTGTTAATGGAGAAAATGTAACAATTGACGGGGGAATGACGAAAAAAATGATTTATGAACAGTGAAGAGAAAACAGTTAAAGAAGACTCGTTTAAAAGGCTCATTTAGCCTTTTGAAGGGACTTTTTTTGTTTGGAAGTATTTAGGGTGTGCTGTATTGAGGTTAGTCTTAGGTGGTGATAGGTAATGAAAATAGTGATTTGTCGAGATTAGAGTGCGAAAAAGTGGTGATAGGTAAAGAAAAAAGAGAATGGCCAGGATTAGGGTGCGAAAAACAGGTGATAAGTAATGAAAAAGCCGTGCTGATGGACTAAGTGTGCGAAAAACGAGGGATAAGTAATGAAACTCATAAAATCTTGAAACTAGGGTACGAATTCCTGTTTTATGAATAATAAAAGGCAGTACCTTCAAACTCTCTGAAACAATTGACAGAATATGAGATTAATATTATTATTTTTATATTGTTAACTAAATTTATTTACAGGTTAACAAAAAGTGGTTACATAAAAATGATTGTTTTTGAATGGGGGCAGATGATGACTAAATGGATGAAACTTTCAGAACAAGTGTTAGCTGGTGTTGAACTGACAAATGAAGAGGCACTTTCGATTTTAGATTGTCCGGATGATGACGTTTTACTTCTTATGCATGCAGCTTTTCAAATAAGAAAGTTTTACTATGGGAAAAAAGTAAAATTGAATATGATTATGAACGCCAAATCGGGTTTATGCCCAGAAAATTGTGGTTATTGTTCACAATCGTCCATTTCAAAAGCACCGATTAATTCCTATCGGTTTGTTGAGAAAGAGACGATTGTGGAAGGAGCGAAACGTGCGTATGAATTAAATATTGGCACGTACTGTATTGTGGCTAGTGGGAGAGGTCCGGCGAATAAAGAAGTTGATAAGGTAGTTGAAGCTGTAAAAGAAATCAAGGAAAAATACGGAATGAAAATATGTGCCTGTCTTGGGTTGTTAAAGCCAGAACAAGCGCAGAAGTTAAAAGAAGCGGGTGTTGACCGCTATAATCATAATATTAATACTTCCAAAAATAATCATCTAAACATTACAACCTCACATACATACGACGACCGAGTTAATACAGTGGAAACGGCCAAGGGGGCAGGCTTGTCTCCATGTTCAGGTGTGATTGTTGGGATGAAAGAAACAAAAGAAGATGTTGTTGATATGGCTTTTAGTTTAAAATATCTTGATGCAGATTCCATCCCTGTTAACTTTTTACATGCGATAGATGGGACACCACTTGAAGGGGTCGAGGAATTAAATCCACTTTATTGTTTAAAAGTGTTGGCCTTATTTCGTTTCATTAATCCAAAGAAGGAAATTCGCGTATCTGGAGGAAGGGAAGTGAATCTTCGTACGCTCCAACCTTTAGGGCTTTATGCCGCTAACTCGATTTTTGTCGGTGATTATTTAACAACTGCCGGACAAGAAGAAACAAAAGATCAGCAAATGTTAACCGATTTAGGCTTTGAGGTTGAATCTGTAGAAGAAATGAAAGCAAGTTTGGAGAAAATAAAGTAAGGAAAGCCGTCCAAAGCTATTTAGCCGGCGATGATGTGTAAAAAAGGAAGAGAAACGTCGCCAATCGCCGTTTTGGCCGGGCTTAATAAGTACAACCGCTCAAAATAGCTTAAGAACACAAAAAAAGGCTCTCCACATAAGTTCCTCTGGATGAACTTATGGAAGAGCCTTTTATCTTTGGTTTGAATAGCAAGTCTATGCGGCGTTCTTTTTCTCATGCTCATTTATTTGCTGATTTGGTTTATTCGCAAAATGTAAATAAACAAAGAATACGGCGATAAGTAGATAGCCTAACATAAAGTCTGGAGCAGCATTAAATGTCAGGGATGGGGAATGCATTAAGCCGATAAAGGATAAGAAAGCAGCAATAACAGAAAAAATGCTTGCTTTTATAAAGTCTTTATCAATAATACAAACGGTTACCGCTCCTAGGATAATCGCGGTAAACATCGCTCCTTGTCCAAGTGGAACAATCCCTTCTGAAATACCTGCGACCACTTCAGGTGCTGCGTTGTTAAATCTTGTCATCATATAGTTTCCTAAATAAGGTAGCATCGCAATCGCAACAGCTGGGTAGTATTTTTTCTCATTGGAAGAAAAGCTCGTCGCAACCATTGAAATCCCAACAAAAACAAGGATTGGGGCAATTGCAGCCATTGGAATTAGAGCAGATAATACAGCGACCGCACCCGTTAAAGCAAGGACAGCAAACACTAAAGCGTTTAAAATGCTGTATCCTCGGCCTGCGCCCATCTTTTTTGAACCGACAGTGGCGATATAAACAGTCGTTGGGAAAAGTCCACCAAAGAAAGCTCCAATAACGGTTCCCATTCCATCAACGGCTTGACATTCTCGTACGTCATAAGAGTCACCTTCAGCCGCCATAGCATCGACATTATTCATTGTTTCAACCGCATTATATAAAGAAATTGGAATTAGGACTGCAAATAATCCAACTAATGCACCAAATAGATAAGTAAAACCTTCAAAGAACGTAATCGATGGTAAAAATGGATAAAAGCCGATATGTTCAAAAGCGTTCGTAAAATCAGAAATAGATTGATAACCTAATAGAAAAGCGAGTAAAGTACCAATAATAATAGCAAATAAGGAAGTAGGGATACGAAACGGCATCGAAACTTTTCCAATAATTCCAACGATAATAATTGCTAATGCGACTAAACCAACGACTGGTACAGAAAATGTATGAAATAACATTTCACCAGCAACAAAAGTTAAAGCAACACCAGCTAATGCACCAAGTAGGGCGGCCCTAGGTAAGTTATGGCGAACCCAGTTTCCAGTGAATGAGACAGCGACCTCGATAAACCCACTAATTAAAGCGGCGGCAACACCAATTTTCCAAGCAAGTTCATGATCACCTGTAATCGCTAAAGCAGGTCCCAAAATACCAAATAAAAAAACGAACATAACCGGAGTACTAATTCCATAAGAGAGGGCTGTTACATCTGTTCGGTTTTCTTTTTTGGCTAAACGATTTGCTGAGTAAGCATAATAAAGGTTTCCAGCGATAACGGCGACAGCGGCACCTGGTATCACTTTTCCCAATACGATACTAGAAGGGAAGCCCATCCCGAGCATCGTCACGGCTATTAAAACGAAATTCGCTAAGTTGTTTTGCAGTAAAGCGAAAAAGGCATCCGTATCTTCTTTTTTGTACCAAGGGTATACGACACTCTTAGTTGACATTGAACTCTCCTCTTCATCCTGTAAAAACGATTTGGATGGTTTATATTTTTATTAGTTTGTTTTTGCTAATTCATCAACAAAATGTACTTGCCCATTTTCAAGGGAATGAATACGAGCTAATGACTCGACACGATAGCCTGCGTCAATGAGTTGTTCACGTCCATCTTGGAATGATTTTTCAATGACAATTCCAAAGCCCGCTACTTCTGCTTTAGCTTGTTTGACGATGTCGATTAAGCCTTTTGCTGCTTGTCCATTTGCCAAGAAGTCGTCAATAATTAAGACGCGATCATTTTCTTGCAAAAAATCTTTGGAAACGGTAATATCGTTCGTTTCACGTTTTGTAAAAGAATACACTTGACTGACAAAGACATTGTTATTCATTGTTAATGATTTTTTCTTTCTAGCAAAAATTAACGGGACATCTAACTTATTAGCGGCCATTAAACTTGGGGCAATCCCAGACGATTCAATCGTTAATACCTTCGTAATCTTTTCATTCTCAAATCGTTTTGCAAACTCTAAACCAATCGCAATCATTAAGTTTGTATCGACTTGGTGGTTTAGAAAATGATCTACTTTCAGCACATCGTTAGAAAGAACATTTCCTTTCTCACGAATTGCTTCTTTTAATAGTTGCATCATTTATTCCTCCTTAATAGTTTAAAAAATGAAAAAAGGTCATTTATTCACAAATAGGAATTCGTGAATAAATGACCTAAAATAAACACAGAAAATGTGTTTGATTGGGTTCATCTTTATTCACTCATAGTCAAACTATTTACGGTAGTTTGGTAGAAACTCGCAAGCCTTATTCTTGCTATTATATGAGTATGTCTTTTTAAAACTTATAGTGGTAAGTATAGTGCAAATGCTGTGACAAGAAAAGGTTTTTTTGCATCTACTAAAATAAAAAGAGTAATAAGAAAATTCATAAATGTTTTAAAGGAAGTATAAAAAATGTGATGAAAAAGTCTCAGTCAACATATGATTTTAAATAAGCTTGTCCAAATAAAAATAAATGAGGTGAAGCAATGGAGACGATTTTGATTTTCGCAACGATCTTAAGCCCGATTATTTTAGCGATGATTGAGTTGATCAAAAAAACGGTGACGATACCGAAAAATTATATTCCCGTCTTATCTTTTATCGTTGGTTTAGTCATTGGTGCACTTGCTTATCCTTTTACCGATTTAGATTTGGCTCTACGATTATGGGCTGGTGGAATTGCTGGTTTATCTGCTACTGGTCTGTTTGAAATTGGTAATGACAGGAAAGGACATACGCGGGAGCAAAAGGAATAAATCTATATTTAATGTTTGCATTGAATTTATACTCCCTTTACAAAAGTCAAATATAATAAAAAGACAAATCCTAAAAGGAGTGATTTCTTTGGATATAGCTCAAGGAACAATGATTGGTTTCTTTTGGGCAACATTATTAAGTGCACCTTTTTGGTTCGTCCTTTATTTATTTTTTCTTTTAGTCGTTGGATCATAATAAGTAAACGTATTGAAACTCCTCAGTCATTTTATGAGGGTCTTTTTTTTGTGAAAGAAAAAAATAAAGACCCTATAAATATAGGGCCGGTTTCACTCACTTTTTTATTAGCCGATGTAAGCAGAGCCTACAATGACTAAAAGAATGAATAAGACAACGATAAATGTAAATCCGAATCCACCTTCAAAACCGTAACCCATTATCTTTCAGCTCCTTTCTAAACTCTTCCCTACAGTGTATGGTCATAAGTTCAATTGGTTTGGGCATATGTCATCAATCTCATGAAATTAATGTTTCATTGCGACGTCATTTTGGGAAAAGATAATCAAAAGCTCTTCGATGAAATGCTTGTATATACATGTTATAATTGGAGGGAAAATGAGTTTAAAGAGGTGTATAAAAATGTTAAAGAAATTATTTGGTTTGGATAAAAAGGAAAATAAGAAAAATAATGAGTCAAAGAAGGCAATGAATGTGGAGATATTTGCTCCATTGTCAGGTGCTTATGTGAAAATTGAAGATGTTCCTGATCCAACTTTTTCACAAAAAATGATGGGGGATGGAATTGCGATTGAACCGAGTGATGGACAAGTTGTTTCACCTGTAAAAGGTTCCATTGTTCAAGTATTTCCAACAAAACATGCAGTAGGTATTAAAACAGATGAAGGTGTAGAGGTCCTCATCCATATTGGTCTTGAAACGGTCAAAATGAATGGTGAGGGTTTTACGGCACATGTAAAAGAAGGAGATGCTGTAGAAGTCGGCGATGCTTTGATCGATTTTGATTTAAAACTTGTCACTGAAAAGGCAAATAGTACATTAACACCAATTGTGATTACGAACCAAGAAGATTTAAAAAGTGTGCAAACCATCTCTACTACTCAAGTTGAGGCCGGAAACACAAAAGTAATCACAATTGAAGTATAATCGGTGGATTATAATGGTTCATGAGCCATTCAGACAAAAATGGAACAGATGTTGTGTTTTGCAGCACCTGTTCTTTTTTATAATTGTTTTTAAACCACCTGGATTAGGATAGTAAGAGCATTAAAAGCTGTATAAAATAAGCAAGAAAAAATAAATAGAAATTCCATAAAAAAAAGATAGTCAATCACTTCAATTTCTAGTACTCTTGAAAAAGATTTTGTCAAACAACAAAGTATTCTGAAGCGAATTAGAAAGGTGGTTATTACTGGTGGTTAGTGCATTAATTATTTTGATTGTCCAGTTATTGTATGTGCCGATTTTAACTGTTCGTACAATTATGATGGTTAAAGGAATGAAAGAGAAAGCAGCAGCGGTGGGGATATTAGAAGGAGCTGTTTACGTTGTTGCTTTAGGTTTGGTCTTTGCTGATTTATCAAATTATTTAAATATGATTGCCTATGCCGTCGGTTTTGGGGTTGGTTTATATATAGGAGCAATAATTGAAGAGAAATTGGCTATTGGTTATGTGACACTTGAAGTTAATATTATGAATCGAAACGATAAGCTCGTTCACCGCCTTCGGGAAGTAGGTTTTAGTGTATCCACTTCAGAGGTAGAAGGAATGAACTCAATTCGCTATTTATTAGCTTGTACAGCTAGAAGAGACCGTGAGAAGGAATTTATTAAGATTGTTAGTGAGTATGAACCAAGTGCCTTTATCGTTTCCTTTGAACCACGTAATTTTAAAGGTGGATATATAACAAAAGCGATGAAATCTCGTCGTGAGAAGTTTTTGAAAAAGTCAAAGCAGTCATAAATAATTTTTATTTTTAAAACTTTTTTCATGAAATCTCATAAACATTATAATGTTATATTTACAGACAGCAATAACTATGCTAACTTAACATTATAATGTTATATTTTTATGAGTGGGATTTTGTCCAGTGAAAAGGGTGAGTAGATGGAGAGACGATTCGTATTACAAGATGTACAAATGCTAAATGGAAAAAGATTAGATATCGTCATTGAGCAAGGATATATTGTAGAACTAACAGAGGCAAATACAGCACAAGGAGAATGTATCCCATGTCATGGTTGCTATGTATCAAGTGGTTGGATTGATATGCATGTTCATGCTTTTTCTGAATTTGACCCATACGGTGATGTAGCTGATGAGGTTGGGATTAAACAGGGGGTTGCAACGATTATTGATGCCGGAAGCTGTGGGGCAGATCGTTTTGATGACTTTTACGAACAAGTGAGTGAAGCGAAAACGAATGTTTTGGCGTTTTTAAATATCTCTAGTATTGGTTTAAGTCGAAAGGATGAATTATCTAATTTAGCTTGGATTGATCGTGAAAAGGCAAGACTAATGATTACAAAATATAAAGAGATAATCGTTGGTTTAAAAGCACGGATGAGTCAAAGTGTCGTCTGTGAAAATGGAATTGAGCCGCTTTTAGTTGCAAGAGAAATAGCAAAAGAAAATCATTTATCATTAATGGTTCATATAGGTTCTGGTCCTCCTAAGATAGAAGACATCTTATTACATTTAGAAAAAAAGGATATTTTAACCCATTTTTTAAACGGAAAAGATAATAATTTGTTCGATGAGCACGGTCGACCTTTGCCATTACTAATGGAAGCGGTTGATAAAGGAGTCCATCTAGATGTTGGACATGGTGGAGCAAGCTTTTCTTTTAAAGTGGCTGAATTTGCGAAAAGGGCAGGAATTCAGTTTCAGACGATAAGCTCTGATATTTATCGTCAAAATCGATTAGAGGGTCCAGTATTTAGTCTTGCAAAAGTGATGACAAAGTTTATCGCTCTTGGATACTCCTTGCAAGAAGTCGTCGATGGCGTGACTATTCAGGCTGCAACATGGCTAAATCGTCCTGAATTAGGTCGAATTCAAGTTGGTGATAAAGCTCATTTAACTTTATTTTCACTTGTAAATGGACCAGTTGAATTAATCGACTCACAAGGGGAAGTGAGAATCGGTTTAGAAGAAATTGTTGCCAAAGGGGTGGTTGTCAATGGGGAGTACTATCCATGCGAAGTACGGACTAAAACGAGTCATTAATGCAAGTGGTCGAATGAGTATATTAGGCGTTTCGGCCCCGACAGATACGGTCATGGAAGCGATGAAACAAGGGGGACAAAAGTACGCTGAAATGTCTGAATTAAACAAAAAATCAGGGGCATATACAGCGGAACTTATTGGAGCAGAAGCGGCGCTCATCGTTAATTCTGCTTCGAGTGGAATCGCTCTTTCTGTTGCTGCCCTTGTTACTAAAGGCAATAAACGAAAAAGTGAAAAGCTCCACCAAGAGAAAAATGAACAAAATGAAGTGATTTTGTTTAAAGGGCATAATGTTCATTACGGAGCACCTGTTGAGACAATGATTGCCCTTGGTGGTGGTAAAATGATTGAAGTCGGGTACGCAAACGAAGGAAAAAAGGAACATATTGTTGAGGCTGTCACAGAGAATACCGTAGCTATTATGTATGTTCAATCCCATCATGCAGTCCAGAAAAACATGCTTTCTGTTTTAGAGGTGGCTGAAATCGCGAAAGAACTTCAGTTGCCGTTAATCGTCGATGCTGCGGCTGAAGAAGACTTACATAAATATGTTCGTTGTGCAGACATTGCGATTTTTAGCGGCTCAAAAGCTATAGAGGGCCCGACGTCTGGCATTGTTGCGGGAAAAAAAGAGTTTATAGCGTGGGTTCAAGTTCAAATGTCTGGTATTGGAAGAAGTATGAAGGTTGGCAAGGAGTCTATTTTTGGTTTGTTACAAGCGTTAAGTGAGTACAAAAATAAAACCGACAGGAGTCATGAGGAAAAAGAAAGTTTGCAACCACTACTAGCTTTAAATCAAATAACAGGTGTATCTGTAAGCATCGTTCAAGATGAAGCAGGAAGAGCGATTTATCGAGCGAGACTAAAGGTGAACCCTAAGGAAAGTGAATTTACAGCGCTTGAAGTTATCGATCAATTAAAAAATGGAGAAGTAGCTATTTACACCCGTGATTATGGAGCGAAGCAAGGCTTTTTTGACTTAGATCCACGCTCTTTTCAAGATGATGATGTGCCTGTTTTAGTGGAGCGATTGAGTGAGATTTTAGGGGGAAATAAGTATGAAAATAAATAAACGATTTTATAAAGAGCGTGTAGCCCTAAATGTACTAGCAAATAATATCGAAAATGCAAAAGCCGTTTTTGATGCTGCAGCTGGATTTGTTGTAGTCGGTGTGCTTTCCAAAAACTACCCAACGGTTGAAGAAGCGGTTATCGATATGAAAAAATATGGGCAAGCAATTGATGATGCGGTCTCAATTGGCCTAGGTGCGGGTGATAATCGTCAAGCAGCTGTTGTTGCTGAAATCGTCAAACAGTATGGGGGAAGTCACATTAACCAAGTATTTCCTGCAGTAGGTATGACCTCTGCTAATCTATGTGAACCGAGTTGGATTAATAGCCTCGTTTCGCCAACCGGAAAAGTTGGTTATGTAAATATATCGACGGGACCTCATAGTGCAGCAGCTGATGAGGCGGCGATCGTTCCTGTTGAAGCGGCGATTGCACTAGTGAAAGATATGGGGGGACATGCATTAAAATACTTCCCAATGAAAGGATTGTCTACAAAGGAAGAATTTCGAGCTGTTGCCAAAGCTTGTGCTAAAGAAAGGCTATGCCTTGAACCGACGGGAGGAATTGATTTAAATAATTATGAAGAAATTTTATCAATTGCTTTAGAAGAGAAGGTAGAAAAAGTCATTCCACACGTGTATTCTTCTATTATTGATCCAAACACAGGCGAAACGAATGTGGAAGATGTGAAGAGATTGTTAGAGATAACAAAAAGGGTGGTTGCCGAGCATGATTAAAGTAGCGGCTTTTGGGGAAGTGATGATGCGCTTACAAACACCTGATCTGCAACTGTTAAAACAAGCAAATAATTTAGAAATGTCTTTCTCTGGTACTGGAGTTAATGTTGTATCAGCTTTAACCAATTTTGGACATCATGGTTTCCTTGTTTCAAAATTGCCTTTGAATGCAGTTGGTGAAGCAGCTAAGTCCTATTTACAAAAACTTGGTATTCAAACTCAATATGTGGTCAGAGGGGGAGACTATCTAGGAATCTATTTTTTAGAAAAGGGTTTTGGGGCCAGACCGAGTCGTGTTACTTATACAAATCGACTTGATAGTTCCTTCAACAAAGGAAGAATGGAAGATTATGATGTTGAGAACATCATAAAGGAAATCGACCTGATTCATTTTTGTGGGATTACATTAGCTATGAATGAACAAGTTAGAGAACAAGTCATCCTTTTAGCAACCGCTGTTAAACAAGCTGGTGGAAAGGTTATCTTTGATTGTAATTATCGTGCTTCTTTGTGGGGTGAAAATGGTTATAAAAAGGCAAAAAACTACTATGAAAAGATGCTTTCTTTGGCGGATCTTGTTATGATGAATGAAAGAGATGCTTTCTCCATTTTAGGAATGGAGACAATTCACTCAGAACGGAAAGACCAGCTATGTGAATTAATACCAAAAGTGGCCGCTCTGTATGATATTGAATTAATTGCCGGTACGCACCGAGAAATACATGGAGATAATAGCCATTCTCTTACTGGTTTTATGTACTTAGAGCAATCGATGACTTTTTCTAAAACATTAACGTTTGCTGTTCACGACAGAATTGGAAGTGGCGACGCCTTTACAAGTGGAATTATCCATGGTTACTATAAAGGCTTTTCACCAGATAAGACCGTTGCTTTTGCAACTACAGCAGGGATGATAGCCCATTCAATAGTTGGTGATACGCCGATGTCTTCTGAATATGATATTTTTCAAATCATGTCAGAGTCGGTGGGCGATGTAGAAAGGTAGAGAAGAAATGAATATTAGTAGAAAAAAAGGACCATTATACTTACAAATTAGGAATGTGATTAAGGATCGTATTTTACATGGTGTATACCCAATTGGCGAGAATATCCCTTCAGAAATTCAATTAGAAGAAGAGTTTGATGTGAGTAAAATTACGGTACGAAATGCGATCAAGGAACTAGTACAAGAAGGATATTTGGAAAAAAAGAGTGGAAAAGGAACTAAGGTGATTCGTAACACCTCTGCCTCAAAACTTTCAAAAGGGAAACGTTTTACGGAGGTTTTAGTAGAAAAAGGGCATAGAATAAAGAAAAAGGTATTAAAATCAGAAATTGTTCAAAATGAAATTGGTTCAGAACCACATCGGTTATTTGGGAAAGAATGTGTAAGAGTAGAGCGATTGTATTATTTAGATAATACGCCCTATATTCATTTCACTCACTTTTTATCGATTGAGTTAGCAGACTTTGATGAGGCTGATTTAAACGATCAATCACTCTATGAATTATTAGCGGAGCATGAGCTTGTTTTAGATAAATTCCGAGATGAATTTGCCGTTTGTCAATCACCAACTCATATTGCTGCATTATTAGAAATTGTTGTGGATACACCTTTATTAAAACGTTTGAGGTATTCCATGGATGAAGACGGTGAAGTAACTGAATTCAGTGAAGGTTATTATAATACGAATTTACAATTATATGTTGTAAATTACGATGCGTAAATTTGGAGGCGAAAATGGGAGATTTATTAGTGCCACTTTATTCATTACCAGAGCTTGAACAGTCAAACAATCAAACTTGGAAGATTCGGAAACCACTGCCACCTGAAAAGCATATTGTCATGAATTGGGTGAGGACCAATTTCTCAGAACAATGGGCAAGTGAAGTGGATGTTGCATTAGCTCAAACGCCGTCTTCTTGCTTTATTGCGGTAGAGGGGGAAAAGATTGTTGGGTTTGCTTGTTTTAATGTAACAGCTTTAAATTTCTTTGGACCAACTGGTGTCGCAGAATCAGCTCGCGGGCGAGGGATTGGTTTGCAATTGCTCATTCAAAGTTTAGATGAGATGAAACGGATCGGCTATGCTTATGCTATTATTGGTGGAGCAGGCCCCGTTGATTTTTATAAAAAAGCAGTAGGGGCTATTGAAATACCAGGTTCAAATAATGGCATCTATGTGGGAATGCTTAAGTAGGGTTCTAGGGGATTTCCAGCTCATATAAGTGCTGTATACGAAAAAAAGGCGATACGAATGGGAGATTACCCTAGTATCGCCTCTCTTTATTTGTCAGTTTATTAAACTTGTAAAGTCTCAATCTCATTGGAATATAATCTTGTTAATTCCGTTTGATAATCTCCTCTGACAACGCCATATTCGGTAATAATCCCCGTAATTAATTCTGATGGTGTGACGTCAAAAGCCGGATTAAATACTTTAGTAGCAGCTGGAGCAATGGCTTTTCCTTGGAGATGAGTAATTTCCTCGGCTGCTCTTTCTTCAATCGGAATATCATCACCGGTTAATGTATTGAGATCAATAGTCGAAAATGGTGCGGCAACGTAAAACGGAATGTCGTGAGCTTTTGCGAGTAAGGCTAAGCCATATGTTCCAATTTTGTTCGCGGTATCGCCGTTTGCTGCGATTCGGTCTGCCCCCACGATCACGGCATTGATTTCCTTCGTTTTTAACGTATGGGCAGCCATACTATCCGTAATGAGGGTCACATCAACACCTAGTTGCTGCAATTCCCAAGCTGTTAAACGAGAGCCTTGTAAGACGGGTCTTGTTTCACAAGCAAATGCTTTTAATGTCAAACCTTTTTCCTTTGCTAAATAAAACGGAGCAAGGGCTGTGCCATATTTTGCGGTAGCAATCGCTCCTGCATTACAAATTGTCATCACGGTATTGCCATCTTTTAGTAAAGATAAACCATTTTCACCAATACGTCGGCATGTTTGGACATCCTCTTTTTGAATTGCTAGTGCTTCAGCAACAGCTAAATCTTTTGCTTCTGCAACACTTTGCGCTCTTTTCACCTTTTTAACGATACGATCAATAGCCCAAAAAAGATTGACAGCGGTTGGTCTGCTACTAGCTAAATAATCTCTTTGTTTTTCAAATTCATCTAAAAAAAGTTCTAAATGATTGGATTGTTTGGAGCGTGCCCATAAAGCTAATCCAAAAGCCGCGACGATGCCGATGGCGGGGGCTCCTCTCACTTTTAAATACGTAATGCTTTCCCAGACATGTTCTATTGTTGTTAAGTGTTCATAAATGATCTCATTAGGTAGTTGCTGTTGATCAAGAATGACAATGGCATCATTTTTCCATTCAACGGATTGTATGGTCATGAGTAGGCTCCCTCCACGGTTGAGACAAGTTCTAAAACTCCCCCAATTTGTTTTCTCTCTAAGATGAGTTTACGACCAAGGTTAATGATGCTCGTTTGTACACGTAAACGAATTTCGGCTGATTCGATGCTATCGACATCAAGAACATGGGCTAAGCCGATCATCCGACGAATCATTTTGCAACCAGTAAAACCAAGTGCATCCTGCCAAATATCAGTTAAAACCTCCTCGACATACCCTTCTAATTCAGAAAAGGGTTCAATTGATTTTGCTAACCAAAGCTTTTTAAACTCACTAGTAAAAATATCCCATGTTTTTTCAATAGTATCAAGTAAATAGTTCTGTAAATCTTCTTTTTGTTCTGAATCTTGTTGATGTCCTTCTTGAGCGATTAAGTTCATAATAAGATTGGCTAAAAAGGCACCAATGTCAAAACCAAATGGTCCGTAAAATGAAAACTCTGGATCGATGACTTTTGTTTCGGTTTCAGATACAAAAATACTCCCTGTATGTAAATCGCCATGAATTAAGGTTTCAGACTTTGTAAGGAAAAGATGTTTTAATTTTGCGACTTCTTTTTTTAGTTCTTTATCTTGCCAAAGCTCGTGCACTCGGGGTGTTAAGTGTTCCTCAAAATTATTCGTTTCGCAATTGAAATAAGGATCAGTGAATACAAGATCTTCTGTTATTTTACATAACTCAGGGTTCGAATATGTAACAGCTAATTTTTTGGCTGCTTGTGGATTTATGCCAAAGGTTGATGTTGTAAAAAGGGTATGAGCTAAGTATTTACCAATATGTTCTGCAACAAGAGGGTATTGGTTTCCTGCAATTAATCCAGCTCTTAAAATTGTTAAATGGCTTAAATCCTCCATAACCGTTAACGCTAAATCGGGATCTAAATGAAAGACTTTTGGTACTAATTCAGGTACAACTTTTGCAGCTTCTTTTAAAGCGGATGCTTCAATTCGAGCTCTATCCAATGTGAGCGGCCAACTTTCACCCACAACTTTCGCGTATGGGAGGGCCTGCTTAATAATAAATGAACGTCCTGTCGTTTGACTAATAATATGGAAAACATAGTTTAAATTTCCGTCTCCGATTTCGGCAACAGTGGTTTCTTCGTCTGTTTTGATAAGGCCAAGATTGATTAAATAAGATACGGCTGTTTTCGTGTTTAATTCTTCATATTGTTTTTTTGTTTGAACGGTCATTGCACATTGCTCCTTTAATAAATAATAAAAAAACCTCTTTCTGATTGACAGAAAGAGGTGAATAGGTGTGAGACATCCGCCTCTCTTATCTATCAGACATAGTCTGTTGGATGTAGCACCGTGCCAATAAGGTCGGTTGCTGCGGTGTCATCGGGCCAATTCCCTCTACCTACTCAGGATAAGAGTTATTTTGTTGAATTTTCAAAAGATATAGAAAAGAATTCTTGAAAATAACTATAAGCGATTTAGTTATATGACGTCAAGTGCTTTTTTTGTATATAAAATTACTCAACTTTCGCAGCGTATAATGGACCCTTAACTGTTGATAGTGATTAACTTTAGGGCGATACAAGATTCAAATTGACTTTACAGGAACGGTTCAATCGTTGACAGTCTGAACACATCTCTTCGTAGGCTGTTGAAGGAAACTGTTCACTAAAATGAAGAGCTTGGGTGGTCGCTACCAAACAGAAACCAGACATGGGAGTGATTTATGTTCTACTTGTTTCATGCCCTTCGGCTATCGCTCCCAAACAGACACTCCGCGTCCTTGCCGAGAACCTCATGAGCCTCCTCAGCGTTTCACGCTTGCGGGGTCTCATTGGACGGTTTATTCCTGCGGGAGTCTCCGTGTCTGTTTGTCCGCTTGATAATAGAATTGAATCTAGGTTCGGTTCTCCTCATGGAATAAAAAAACAGACAATACTTCAAAATACAGTAGCTTGAGAATGATTTTTCTCCTTCCATGACTCATTCCGTTACAGTTGTAAATAAATCCGTGTTGATGCTCTGTACGTTAGCTAGACTAGCGAGCTTATTTCGATTGGAATCCTGTCTTTTCATAACTAACAAAGTGAAGAAGAAGGTCCTTCTGCGTTAGAAATAGCTGATTGAGAATGGCCATATCATCAAGCCTCTCCCCTACACTTAGCGGACAAAACCATACGTAGACTCCCGCGGGAATAAACCGTGGAGCGAGACCCCGCAAGGCTTGCCGAGGAGGCTCGCCAGGTTCCCGCAGGACGCGGAGTATGGTTTTGGTAGCGACAGCCGGAGGGTCTATAATATTTTCTTAATGCACAGTTTATCCGTTTGGTGTGATAGTGCGTTCTCGCTTTTCAAACGTGTCAAGGGCATTTGTTTAAGAGCTTCTATTCGCTCTGCCAACTAGTTGAACGGTTTTTCTCGATGCGAAAGTTGAGAAAAGAGTGAATCATAAACTGTGGAAATGAAATTAATGATCGAATAAAAATAATATTAAAAAAAGATTGACAATTCGATGGGGCGACTGGCATTATATAGAACAAGGAATTTATATTTCAGACTAAAACGGTCAGATAATCAAATATCTCTTATCAAGAGCAGGTGGAGGGATGAGCCCTATGAAACCCGGCAACCGGTTTATAAAAAACACGGTGCTAATTCTTACAGTCATCCGATTGATAGATGAGAGAGTGAATGAATGATTCACCTCTCCTTATCTATAATGGAGAGGTTTTTTGTGTTAGTGATCTTATAGAAAAAAGCTATGATTTGGGAAAAGAGAGAGGGAATAATACATGAGCTATGTAACCGCAACATATCAAATATATGATCCAAAAGGCCAGTTAGAGAAAAAAGCAGAAGGGATTGCACTAGGATTAACTGTTGGCTCATGGACGAACTTACCGAGTCTTGAACAAGAACAGCTAAAAGCTCATAAAGGTTATGTTGAACGGGTCGAGGAATTGCCAAGTGATGAAAAGTATGGGAAAAAAGGGCTCGTTACGATCACTTATCCGAGTGCGAACTTTAGTGCTGATTTACCGGCTGTATTAACGACAACTTTTGGCAAGCTATCATTAGATGGGAAAGTTAAATTAATAGATTTAGATTTTTCTCATGACTTAAAAACCTATTTTCCCGGTCCGAAATATGGGATTGAAGGGGTACGAGAAATTGTTGGCGTTCAAAATCGA
>NZ_ALPT02000038.1 GCF_000292245.2 Alkalihalobacillus alcalophilus ATCC 27647 = CGMCC 1.3604
GATTAAATAAACGTTTAATTAAAAACACTAACTGTGTCGATGGTTGATTAATAATCGGGGCTTATGGGAAAAAAAGAGAGTGAGCTGGAATGTGACAAAGGAAGAGGGTTTTAAAGGACAAAAGGTGATGCCGAAGCTGGCAAATGTCCAATAACGAGAGTTTAAAGGACAAAAAAGGAAGCCGAAGCTGGAAAGTGTCCAATAACGAGAGTTTAAAGGACAAAAAAGGGAGCCGAAGCTGGAAAGTGTCCAATAACGAGAGTTTAAAGGACAAAAAAGGAAGCTGAAGCTGGCAAATGTCCAATAACGAGAGTTTAAAGGACAAAAAAGGGAGCCGAAGCTGGAAAGTGTCCAATAACGAGAGTTTAAAGGACAAAAAGCACCCCACCCTCTCCACAATTGTCCAAGAGAGCTCACCCCCGCATCCCCCCATCACCTAAAAACTTGTCGAAAAGATCCTAGTTTAGGAATCTAGTAATCTGACTAGACTGTTTGGTGAAGGGGCGGTGCGAATCTATTATGAAACCAAATGTTATTATTTATTTATTATTCTCTCTTTTTGTATTAATTGTGAGTTGGGAGTTCCAGCATTCGCAAGCGGTGGCTGATTTTCATCAAGAAATTAGTGAAGAAGAAGCGATTCGTCTTCGGATCTTAGCGAATAGTGATGGTATTCAAGACCAAATGGTGAAGCGTTCAATTCGTGATAAAGTGAATGAGCAAATTACCGAATGGGTTGTGGGTATAGATGATTTAGATGAAGCCGGACAGCTGATTAAAGAAAATTTATCAGAGGTTGAAAGCATTGTAGAGGAAGAGTTACAGAAGCTTGGATTAAATCAAGACTACACAGTTGAGTTTGAAGAAGTGCAGTTTCCGACAAAAATTTATGGAAATATCGTTTATCCAGCAGGTTGGTATAATGCGGTATTGATTACGTTAGGGGAAGGGAACGGCGAAAATTGGTGGTGCGTGCTCTTTCCGCCTTTATGCTTTTTAGATTTTGAAAATGGGGAAGCGGTTGAGCCGGAACTGACGGATGAAGTTGCAAGTACTGACACAAGCGAGACAGAAGAGGAAGAAGAGCCAGAAGACAGTGAGGAAGTAAAAATCTCCTTTTTTATCTTTGACTTTTTTGGCAACTTGTTTGACCGTCTATTTGGATAAAAAGAAAAAACATGCGGATTTTTGTAAAAATCATGCATGTTTTTTTATTTGTCAGCATAAATAATCGTAACTATTGTTTTGTCGCAGTTAAATGTGGTCCGGGAATGGACTAACTTCCTTATATTGGATATGGAGAGAAAAACACTGTACATTTTTCAGAACCTTCATATATAATATAAGGTAATTTAAGAAATGGAGAGTGATTTTTTTTGGACGATGTCCCGTTAAGTATGATTTTGATTTTTAGTCTGCTGTTAGTGTTGTCTACTTTCTTTTCGTTTGTGGAGACGGCTTATGCCAATGCGAACCGAATTCGATTAAAGCAGTACGAGGAAGAAGGGAGACTAGGAGCAAAAAGAGCGGTCTATATAGCTGATCATATTGAAAAGGCACTTTCAACTAGCTTTATAGGATTTAACTTAGTCAACATTGCCGCTGCGGCGATCGCAGCACAAATAGCTATTCAAATTTATGATCAAGGTACAGGGGTTTTTATTAGTGCATTTGCTGTGACGATACTTGTTTTATTATTTGCGGGTGTGATTCCAAAGACCTTTGCCAAACAGTATGCCGAAACATTAGCTATGAAGTTTTCCTTTTTATTGCATCTGTTTATGATGGTTTTAACACCAGTAACTTGGGTATTTATGAAAATTCAAAAGCTCTTTTCCAAGTTTATGGAAGTTAAGGAAGTTAGTCCATCTGTAACTGAAGAAGAAATTAAAGCGATCATTGATATTAGTGAAGAAGAAGGGGTTATTGACAAGCATGAAAAAGAGCTTGTGAATCGTTCCCTCGATTTTAATGATATTGTCGTGAGCGAGATTTTAAGGCCTCGACCTGACATGGTGGCGATTGAAATTAATCAACCAATCCATGAGATAAAAGATATTTTCTTTGAGGAACGGTACTCCCGAATTCCAGTATATGAGGGCTCGATTGATAATATTATTGGGATTTTATCAGAGCGAGACTTTTTAACAGCTTTGATTCAACAAGGAGAACAGATGGTAAAGATTCGCACTTTACTTAGGAATCCATTGTTTGTCGTTCAATCAATGAAGGTGTCTACATTATTACCCGAATTACAGAAGCAAAAAGTCCATATGGCGATTGTCATTGATGAATTTGGTGGTACTTCTGGATTAATCACATTAGAAGATTTGCTAGAAGAAATCGTTGGTGAAATTTGGGATGAACACGATGAAAGCGTTCGAATGGTTAAGCAACTTGATGCGAGTAACTATATCTTTTTTGGAGATTATTCCGTTGATGAATTTGCTAACTTTTTACAAGTGGAGCTCCCGGAAACGAGCCAAAATACGATTGGTGGTTGGTTGACTGAGGTCTTTACAAGAGTTCCAAATGTTGGGGAAGAATACCCTTATGAGAATTTGCTGCTTAAAGTAACAGAAGCAGAGGAAAGAAGAATTCGCCAAGTAGAAGTAACCGTTGTTGAACGTACGTTATCAACGGGTTAATTATATAGGTAAAAAAGAGAACGATTCTGATCATTTCAGGATCGTTTTTTTATTCTCTAGACGTTCTAGTCTTGGTTGGGTATTTAATGAACAAAACATTTGCCCATCCACATATATATCCACATATTAAAACTGGCTCTATTATTTCTCCACAAAATCTTTAAGAATCTATTAACTATAAAAAAGATTGCTATAAATATCTGGTTCTATTCATATTTTGTACGAGCATGTCATAGATATATATAGTAGATTTACCGTAAGAAAAAGGAGGGGAAAAGGACTTGAGTTTAGTCGTTCGAAAAGCAGAAAAGCATGATTTATTAAAAATTCAACGATTGATGGCAAGAGCGGGGGCGCAGGATACAGCTATAGATGAACAAGTCACGAAGTTCCTAGTTGTTGAAAATGATGAGAAGGCGATTATAGGGATTGCCGGAATTGAAAAGGGGAAAAAAACGGATTAATTCGTTCCTTTATTTTAGATTCACCAACGTGGACGGCCGAAATGAGTATTGAATTTATGGACATCGTCCTCGCCTATGCAAAGGAAAGAAAAATTGAAAGAATTTATGCTTGTACAAAAGGAAAAACACCTCTGTTTTGGCAGCTCGGGTTTAGACAAATTGACAAAGAGGAAGTCCCGATTGATGTAAGCTCTTTGCCTCATTATCAACGGACAATAGGGCAAAATGTCGCCGTTTGGTCTTACGATTTAAAAAGTAAAATAAGCTAAAATATAAAAGTTATCTACAGGTTATACACAACCGTGGATAACTTTTTCTGATTTCTGTGGATATTGTGATTATCTAAAAATTATAAAAGAGTGAGTGACTCGAAAAATGTGAATATTAATTGACTAAAGTTCTTTTATTTTGTCGACATTTGACAATTTTCCTATTCAGGTTAACAATAATGATGGATAGGAGAGATTAGAAATGAATAATCAACAAACAAGACAATGGACTGTGGATAAATTAGAGGACAACTTAATAAATAATCAAGCGATAAAAGAAGCCGCCCAAATTTTAAAAAAAGGTGAGGTCATCGCCTTTCCGACTGAAACAGTGTATGGCTTAGGAGCAAACGCTTATGATGAATCGGCGATTGCGAAAATCTTTGCGGCCAAAGGGAGACCGAGTGACAACCCACTCATTGTTCATATCGCCAAACGTGAGCAAATGCTGCCCTTTATTGAGGGGATTTCTGAAAAAGCGGAGCAACTAATCAATGCTTTCTGGCCAGGTCCACTTACCTTAATTTTTAAACAAAAAGGAGAGATTGCGAGCAATGTTACAGCTGGATTGGATACGATCGCCGTACGTATGCCAGATCATCCAGTCGCAGCAGCCTTGCTTTTAACGAGCGACTTACCGTTAGCCGCCCCAAGTGCAAACCTATCGGGGCGACCGAGTCCAACAACAGCAGGTCATGTCATGCTTGATTTAAACAAACGAATTGCCGGTGTTGTCGATGGTGGTTCCACAGGTGTCGGTTTGGAATCAACAGTATTAGATGTTTCCACTGAAGAGCCAATTTTATACCGTCCAGGTGGGGTAACAAAGGAACAAATTGAAGAGGTTATTGGACCAATCGCTGTTGACCCTGCCTTAAAAAAAGCGGAAGAAGCTCCACGTTCACCGGGGATGAAGTATACTCATTACTCGCCGAATGGAGAGGTTTATCTAATTCGAGCCTGTGAAGATATTCAAAAGCATGTGGATAAATGGCAGGCGAAAGGCAAACGAGTCGGAATTTTGACAACCGAAGAAAATCGGGAAAGATATACGGCAGATGTAATCGTAAGCAGTGGCAGTCGTGCAAACTTATCCACGGTTGCCAGCCATCTCTATGATAGCCTACGCCAGTTTGATAAAGAAAAAGCCGAAATCATCTTCGCCGAAGTCTTCCCAGAAGAGGGCATCGGAATGGCGATTATGAACCGCCTCGAAAAAGCCGCCTCGGGGAGGTACCTTTAAATGTTTACAGCGACAAACTAGAAATAATTGATAGATGCTCAAGCACCTTACTTTAAAGAGAAGTTGGGTGCTTTTTTTGTGATGAAAACTAGTTAGGTGAAGAGTTTGAGCGGGGAGTAATAAGTAAAAGCCTTGCCAGAGCGTGCGTTCTACCGTCCTGAGCTCTAATAACCTTTATCCAATTTCCCTTCTAATCGAGATAAGACATGCATACATATCAACATGAGGATGGACAAGGAGCGGTGTGGATGAATGAGCTTATTACGATTACACTTATGGCTGGAGCCCTTGGGATGGATGCCTTCTCCGTTGCTTTAGGGATGGGGATGCTTGGACTCAGAATGAAACGGATTTTTATTATTGGACTAGTTATTGGAATTTTTCATGTCATTATGCCATTGATAGGGATGGCAACGGGCATTTGGATGTCGTCTTTTTTAGGAGTCATCACCATATATATTGGCGGGGCGTTATTATTGATCATAGGCTTACAAATGGTCTATTCCTGTTTCAAATCTGAAGAGGAGCCGTATATTAGACCAGTTGGATGGGGGTTATTTGTATTTGCATTGAGTGTAAGCATCGATAGCTTTTCTGCGGGGCTTAGCTTTGGAATGTTAGGCGCTAAAACGATTTTAACCGTCACAATTATCGGGGTATTTAGTATGGTCCTTTCATGGATTGGTTTAATCTTAGGCTCACGGTTACAAAACTTCGTTGGGGCATATGGAGTCTTTTTAGGCGGCTGTATTTTAGTCATATTCGGTATGAAACTGCTTTTACCATAAAGACTTTTTCTTAACAGGTTTACATCAGAGGTGCAAATGAGCCATCCGCATGTTTTTTATCGCAATATGAATGTTTTATCACTTAATAGAAATGAAATCACAAAGTAATTCACACACCTAAGCACAAGAATAGATATTTTTTCTTGTGATTTTGGTGTGATTTGTCATGTGAAAAAACGAATTGGATATTTATGTTAAAATAGATGGGAGGAATAAACAAACTTTGTGAAGTGATGACCTTAAAGCAACGGGGTAGTAAAGTTGATGATTAAAGTCCTCAAATTTAATATTAGCTATAAAGCGAAGAAAGAAGGTAAATCTGAAATGGATGATAAATTATTAAAAGAAGTGTTACTTGATTTGGAAGAAAAATTGTTGAAACCAGAAATCAGGACATCAAAAGCTGAGCTTACTCATCTACTATCAGAAGATTTCTTTGAGTTCGGAAGTTCTGGTAAAGTTTTGTATAAAAATGAGAGCATTGGTGAAGTGAGTCTTAGTGCGGTACGTATGAAATTAAGTGATTTTGAAATTCATCCATTGTCTGAACAAATAGTTTTAACAACATACAGAGTATATAACGAAGTAAATGGACAACATTCATTACGTAGTTCGATATGGAGATTAACTGATGGGAAGTGGAAAATGCAGTTTCATCAAGGCACACAACATCTCCGTCACCTTAATTTTTATTACACTTAACAGGGTGCGTTAATTCAACTAACAAATATGATATTTAAGAGGTTGGGACATAACTAGCTATAGAAAGTAGAAAACGAGTCCAAAAAATATATTTTATTTATTTTAGGTTCCATATTTCGCTGTTTTGAATTTTGTCACGTCACTCTATTACCTGAAAGTCTGAAAACGAAGATTGCCCTGTGCCCTAGCGGACGAAAACATGCGGAGACTCCCGTGGGATCTAGTGGCAGGCCGAAATCCACCGGCCAAGCCGGTTAGTTCGGTGCCGCCCCACAGGACGCGGAGCATGATTTTCGGGAGCGGTGAGTTGAACGCCATTCATCGCCATCCACATCCGTTTTTCAGATCATTAAGAGGTTTTTGCACCAGCAGGCCTCTTTTTTCGCTATGATTTGAGTTATGAAAGTTATGTGTTTTAGTATCTGATTTTGTCTGTATTTTTCTGTTTTGTGCCTCACGAGTAATTCTGTTAACTTTTCCTTAAGGTGGTTTTTTATTAGAATGGATCACAATCAGGAAATTTCCGTAATCCTGAGGTCTAACCCCTATTGAAAAAAGAATGTAACTCCCTCCACAGCTGCCAGTCATTCCCTATCCTCTGCCTCTATAAATCAGCATAAATATGTCAAATTTTGTTTCGATCCTTACTTTTAATCTGACAATTATATGATAAGATTATGAAGAAGAATTAAATAGGGCAGACTACCTATAAAAATGAATTGTTTGGTTGCATCGTTTGACCTATATGAAGGAAGGTGTCACGAGTATGAGTAAAACACATATTTTATTTATTTGCACAGGTAATACTTGTCGTAGTCCACTTGCAGAAATTTTATTAAAGGAAAAAGCCGGTTCGCAATTTGACGTTCAATCTGCTGGAATCTATGCATTTCCAGGTAGTCCAGCTTCAGCCGGGACAACCGAGGTTTTGGAAAAGCGGAATTTGAAAGCAGACGAGCATCTTTCACAAGCACTTACATTGGATTTAGTAGACTGGGCGGACGTTGTGTTGACGATGACCGAAAGCCACCGTCAGCAATTAATTAGTCAGTACCCAGAACACGAAATAAAAACATACTCTTTGACCTCCTTTGTAGAAGAAGTGGGAGACATTTCGGATCCATTTGGTGGTCCAGTCGAAGTGTATGAACAAACAGCCCAGCAATTAGAATATTTACTCCATAAGTTAATTAAAAAATTAACATAAATTTTGTACAATCAGGAATTACACATAAAAAGTTAGTTAGGCTATGGGCCATTGTTGAAAGGGTGGGGATGAGGTTATGGATAAGAAGACGAAATATCGAGGAAGTTTACGGAGAAAGCTTGTCATTGGGGCAAGTTTGTTAGCGGTTATTACGTTTGGGTTTAGTGCTATTTTTATCTTTGTTTTAAATACTCATTTAACGGATTTACTAGGTTGGACAGAAAAAGGAGTTTTTGCTTTTACGCTAATTAGTGGCGTATTTTGGAGTTCGGTCTTAGCCTATTTTGCCGCGGGTTATATTACAAAGCCAATTGGTGAGGTTGAAAAAGGGGCAAGGCTTGCAGCATCTGGGGATCTCTCTCAAGATGTTCAAGTATCGAAATCCGATGATGAAGTACGGTCATTAGGTCTTGCTTATAATGAAATGTTAACGAGTTTGCGATTGATGGTAAAAGATATTGAAGCTAATTTTGAAAAGACAAATGAAAACGTGAAAGAATTAACGAGCTCAGCAGAAGTGGCAGCCACAAGAGGTGAGCAAATTGGTCATACGATGGATGAAATTTCCCAAGGGGCGGAAAACTCTGCTTACGCTATTCAAAATACGGTTTCATCTATTGAACATATTACAACGATTGCTGAGAAAGTCCAAGGTTTGGCCAGTACCTCCCAAAAGTCATCGAAAAAAATGGTCGGCTCTCTTTCTAATAGTTTAGAAGTTATTAATGAGCTTGTAGATGGAATTAATCAGCTAGCAAGTGACAATCAAGATTCTTTAAAAGGTGTTGGAATTTTAGAAAAGCAGGCAAAAGAAGTTGGGGAAATTATTTCATTAGTCGGTGATATTGCCGAGCAAACGAATCTTCTTGCCTTGAATGCCTCGATTGAAGCGGCACGAGCAGGTGAGCATGGACGTGGCTTTGCTGTTGTGGCAGATGAGGTGCGAAAATTGGCTGATGAAAGTGCACAAGCCGTACAAGGGATTACAGAGCTTGTACATAATATTCAATTCGAAGTCAAAAATGTCGTGGAAAAAATAAGTAGTCAAGTAAAAATGGCTAATGATCAATCCCAAAAAGGGAAAGAAACGACAAAATCGATCAGAGAAGTCGAGCAATCTGTTCAAGAAGTAGAAAAAGTCATTGAAGAAATTACGATTATGATTGATGAACAAATGGAATCGATCAAGAAGACAAATGCTGAATCTCAAGAGGTTGCAGCTATTGCCGAAGAAACCTCAGCAGGTTCGACTGAAGTAAGTTCGATGACAGAGCATCAAGCGAGTGCTTTAACCGGTATTAATAATAGTGCTCAAAACCTCTCAGAACAGGCAAAGAGATTGAAGGCGACGATAGAAAAGTTTACAATATAATTTAAGAACTATAGGAAAGAATCATTAAAGTTAGGTGAAACTAATTTTTCAATGATTCTTTTTGATTATTAAACATGAAAAAACACATGTTGGAGGGCAAAAACAATGAAAATCGCGATTGCATCCGATCACGGCGGTATGAACATTAAAAAAGAAATTGTTTCACTTTTAGAAGAGCTAGGCTATGAATATGAGGATTTTGGCTGTGAGTGTGAAACATCAGTTGATTATCCTGATTATGCCTTACCAGTGGCTACAAAAGTAGCAGCAGGAGAGTTTGAGCGTGGTATTTTAATTTGTGGAACAGGAATTGGCATGTCGATTGCCGCTAACAAAGTAAAAGGAATTCGTTGTGCCCTTGTTCATGATACATTTAGTGCCAGAGCGACCCGTGAGCATAACGATACGAATATGCTTTCTATGGGAGAACGTGTCATTGGTGCCGGTCTTGCCCGCGACATCGCAAAAATTTGGTTAGAAACTGATTTTCAAGGCGGTAGACATGCCAATCGAGTCGGAAAAATTTCAGATTATGAAGCGTGAATGAGCGCTCTAAATTTTTAAGGAATCTTACATAAAAAGGTAGCCCCTTTTTCAAATTTTGGATAAGGAGTGATTCGTATGGAGCTAAACATCGAACAATTGAAGGATTCGTTAAAAAAAGCACTAGCAGATTTGAAAAAAGCGAAACCATTAACTGAACATTCTTTATTGGTAATCGGCTGTTCGACTAGTGAAGTCATCGGGGCAACGATTGGGACAAGCGGTTCAAACGATGTGGCCGAGGCTATTTTTGATGTGCTTCAAGATGAAAAAGTCGCTCTCGCTTTCCAATGTTGTGAGCATTTAAACCGAGCGTTAGTCGTAGAACGTGAATTAGCGGAGCGGAAGTTTTATGAGCCTGTATCAGCGATTCCGATTCGAAAAGCAGGTGGAGCGATGGCGACGTATGCATTTAGTCAGATGAAGGATCCTGTTTTAGTAGAAGAGGTTCAAGCGGATGCCGGGTTAGATATTGGCGACACATTTATTGGCATGCATTTGAAAAAGGTTGCGGTTCCGGTTCGAAGTGAAGTGAAATCAATTGGTGCAGCCCATTTAACAATGGCCGTCACAAGACCTAAGTTAATTGGCGGAATCAGGGCCGTTTATGAACCAAATGTAGAAACTGAATGATTTTTGACCTAAAAGCAGAAATGATACGGAAAAATGCGAGATTTTATGATAAAATGAAATCGAAATAACTAGAATGATGACACAAATCCGAATCATATGGGAGCGAAAGGGGAAAGAGTATGGAAAATTTAAAAAAGCAAGATCAAAAAGTATTTGAAGCAATTGAGTTAGAACTAGGTCGACAAAGAGACAAAATTGAATTAATCGCATCAGAGAACTTTGTTAGTGAAGCGGTTATGGAAGCACAGGGGTCTGTTTTAACAAATAAATATGCAGAGGGTTATCCTGGCCGTCGTTATTATGGCGGTTGTGAATATGTTGATATTGTTGAGGATATTGCTCGCGATCGTGCAAAAGAAATTTTTGGGGCTGAATATGTAAATGTTCAACCACACTCTGGTGCCCAAGCGAATATGGCGGTTTATTTTACAATCCTTGAGCAAGGCGATACCGTTCTTGGAATGAATCTTTCTCATGGTGGACACTTAACTCACGGAAGTCCTGTTAACTTCAGTGGTGTTCAGTACAACTTTGTGGAGTACGGTGTTGATAAAGAAACACATTTAATTAATTATGACGTTGTCCGTGAACTGGCGTTAGAACATAAACCAAAATTAATTGTTGCTGGGGCGAGTGCATTCCCACGTGCGATTGATTTTGCTAAATTCCGCGAAATCGCTGATGAAGTCGGAGCATACTTAATGGTTGATATGGCTCACATCGCTGGTCTAGTAGCAGCAGGTCTTCACCAAAATCCGGTACCACACGCTCATTTTGTCACAACGACAACCCATAAAACATTACGTGGACCACGTGGCGGAATGATTCTTTGTCTAGAAGAGTTTGGCAAAAAAATCGACAAATCGATCTTCCCTGGAATCCAAGGTGGACCATTAATGCACGTTATCTCGGCTAAAGCCGTTTCATTTGGTGAAGTGTTAACTGACGAGTTCAAAACATACGCCAGCCAAGTTATTACAAACGCCAAACGTCTCGGTGAAAAACTTCAAAGCGAAGGCATTAACCTTGTATCAGGCGGAACAGATAATCATCTTTTACTACTAGACCTTCAATCATTAGGATTAACAGGAAAAGTAGCCGAGCACGCTCTTGATAGCGTCGGAATTACAACAAACAAAAACACGATTCCATTCGACCCACAAAGTCCATTTGTGACAAGTGGAATCCGTATTGGAACAGCTGCCGTTACATCTCGTGGTCTTGATGAAGAAGCAATGGACGAAATCGGTGAACTCATTGCCCTCACATTAAAGAACACAGAAAACGAAGAAGCACTAGAAGAAGTTCGTACACGTGTCGCAACACTAACAGCCAAGTTCCCAATGTACCCAAGCTTATAAAAACAAGCGTATTGATAATAAAAAGTGAAATGAAGGCCAGACGAGGTAACTCGTCTGGTTTTTTGTTTGGAAAAAAGTAATGAAGGCGTGCTGTGCTGGGGTTAGGGAGCGAAAAGAGTTGGATAAGTAATGAAAAAGTGGTTCGGACGAAATTACGGCGCGAAAAACCCGTAATAGGTAATGAAAAAGTGGTTCGGACGAAATTAAGGCGCGAAAAACCCGTAATAAGTAATGAAAAAGCCAGCCAGTCAAAATTAAGGCGCGAAAAACCCGTAATAGGTAATGAAAAAGCTGAGCAGTCCAAATTAAGGTGCGAAAAACTCGTAATAAGTAATGAAAAAGCCAGCCAGTCCAAATTAAGGTGCGAAAAACCCGTAATAAGTAATGAAAAAGCCAGCCAGTCCAAATTAAGGTGCGAAAAACTCGTAATAAGTAATGAAAAAGCCAGCCAGTCCAAATTAAGGAGCGAAAAGCCCCGAATAAGTAATGAAAAACACAAAAAGCCAAGATTACGGTGAGAACAATCCCCCCCAGCAAAATGACTACTATATAAACCACTCCTGTAAAAACCGCATAATTCTGAATTCTGTTTTTATTCAACGCTAAAGCCTTTCCATAATGCACTTAACAAAACGCTCCCAAAAAAAAACGGCGAAATCTGACATAGAGACTTGTATCGGACGTGTTTTTTCGGTAAAATTCTTCAAGAAGATTTGCCGAATGAGCTTCGTAAGTAGACGAAGAAAAAAGGAGTAAATAATATGAGTAAAGTATATGTGTTCGACCACCCGCTTATCCAACATAAATTAACGTATATCCGTGATAAAGAAACAGGGACAAAGGAATTCCGTGAGCTTGTTGACGAAGTGGCAGGACTTATGGCTTTTGAAATTACTCGTGATTTACCACTGCAAGATGTGACTGTTGAAACACCTGTTTCGACAGCGAATGCTAAAAAAATTGCAGGTAAAAAACTAGGTTTAGTACCTATTCTTCGTGCTGGTCTAGGTATGACGGACGGAATTTTACGCATGATCCCAGCGGCTAAAGTAGGACATGTTGGTTTATATCGTGATCCAGAAACATTAATGCCAGTCGAATACTACGTGAAATTACCAACTGATGTTGAAGAGCGTGAGTTCATTGTAATCGACCCGATGCTAGCAACAGGTGGTTCCGCGATTGAAGCGATTAACAGCTTGAAAAAACGTGGCGCTAAGCAAATTAAATTAATGTGTTTAGTTGCTGCTCCAGAAGGTGTAGCGGCAACACAAAAAGAACATCCAGATGTAGATATCTATTTAGCTGCATTAGATGAAAAACTAAATGATCACGGCTACATCGTACCTGGATTAGGTGACGCTGGTGACCGTTTGTTTGGAACAAAATAATAAATGAGAGAGTCGTTGAGTGGAAGCTCGATGGCTTTTTTTGTTTGTCACGTAATTGAGGAGTTTCAAATAAATTTAGCAGATTTACCATGACCAGTAAGTTTATAATCTTTTTTCAATAAGCGAAGGAGCGTTTTTCTTGAACAAATAACTTGGCACCAATTTAATAAAGTATTAGTAAGTAATGGATTATCTGGAAAAAGTAATCTGTATTCGTTGACTGTCCGTTTAAGGGCAAGGTCTTTAGGTTCTTTATAACAGCATTCAAAACAGTAAATTGTGCGACCATCTATTTGTGTGTTTAATGATTGGCACTTCTTACATAAAACCCCTTTGTTTAACTTGTCGTAATGATATTCAAGCTCTCGATGTTGTGGAGGGTCTTCTAAATGTAAGGCTAAAAGTTTTTGGATGAATGAGGAGTTGGAGGCTACTCTTTTTGAGTGTTCTTGCTGAAAGTTCTTCATAAATCTGTTTAACTGACTTGCAAAAATAATCGGTGCATCAATTGAATTGTTAAATAATTGGAATTCATGGTGGATAAAAATTAAGTAGGGACAAATATTTAAATGTATATTGTGTTGTTGGAGAAGTTGTCGTAGAAGTGTTTCAGTTTTTTGGAGTTGTAATAAGGGGTTTTGGATTTCTTTCCCAGCTAAAGTGAACCATCGATTAGATTCAACTTTATAATCACCTTCGTAGTTTTTGACTTCAAAAAGGAAGAGTTGGTTAGAGGTGATAATTAATGCGTCAATTTGAAAAATAGAATTATTTACTTCGAACGTTAAGTCATTTAACTGGAGCCAGTTTTCTGAAGAGTCTTGATCGAACCATTGATCAAATTTTTGCTCTCCCTCAAACCCTTTTAATAAGTTTAAGTATCTTAAGTAATAATTTTTAGGTATATCTTTAGTGCGATTAACTAGTGACTCTAGTATCAGTAATTCCTTTGGCTTTTTCCTTTGTTTAATAATCAACTAATCACCTCCAAATCTTTATTAGCTTTATTTTATAAAAAACTGAATAATTTGTAAATTGTTTTTGTGAGAATAAGAGGTGAAAAAGCATATGTCTGTACATTGAATCCGAAAGCAGTTGAATAAAAGCCAGCCAATGAAACCAAATGCTACTGAATCCGAGTCGTAAAGGGAATCAAAGCCAGCCAATGAAACCAAATGCTACTGAATCCGAGTCGTAAAGGGAATCAGAGCCAGCCAATGAACCCCAAAGCCATCAAATCAAAGCCGTAAAGGGAATCAAAGGCCCCCAATGAAGCCCAAAGCCATCAAATCTAGGCCAGAAAGGGAATCAAAGCCAGCCAATGAAACCAAATGCTATCGAATCAAAGCCGCAAAGGGAATCAAAGCCAGCCAATGAAACCAAATGCCACCAAATCAAAGCCGCAAAGGGAATCAAAACCGTCCAATGAAGCCCAAAGCCATCGAATCAGAGCATCAAAGGGAATCAAAGCCCCCCTAATGAACCCAAAAGCCATCAAATAAAAGCCACAACCACCACAATCCCAAAAGCACCCACCGTTCAAACGTCTCTGCTACACTAACCAACATTTTCCCATACATGATTCTATGCATTCCATTCCATACTAAAAAGAATCTCATTCTGTTAATAATATGATGAGCAGAATGTGCGGGAGAAGGGATGATTTTTTTGAAAAGGGTAGTAGCAATTTGTTTATTTATGTTGATGGTTATCATGCCGTTGTGTTCTCAGGGGCATACATATGCACAGGAGGCTGTGGTTCAGAGTCAACAGACTAAAGCTCTTACAGAAGTTTCTGGTAAGGCTAATAATTCAACAGCAACCGCTCATGAAACCACTAAATCAAACCTAGCAACTGGAGCTCTAACAAATCACGCCACAAGTTTAATCGATATACCACAAGTTGATATAAACGTTAGTTCAACTCAAAGTCCAACAGAACTAAAACGTCCCATTTTTTCTGATGATGAGGAGGATTTGGATCGGAAAGAGATTGTGATTGTGACGGCGAAGGGGGATATGAATGAGTTAATCGAGCAAATAAAAGCGGAAGTACCGGAAGCGACGATCCGAAAAATTTTCACGCGACTTTATAATGGTTTCACAATGGAACTTCCAAAACGCGAGCTTACAAAGCTTGAAAAAATGGAAGATATTGAACGAATTGATCGCTTGGCTTATTTTGAAGCGAATATTGAGAGCAGTGTTCCGTTTATTGGGGCAGGTCCGACAAAGGATTTGATGAGTCGAAACGGCACTCAATTAACTGGAAAAGGAGTTAAAGTGGCCGTAATTGATACAGGCATCGATTATCGTCATCCTGATTTACAGGTTAATTATCAAGGCGGCTATGATGTCGTGGACGATGATGAAGATCCGATGGAAACGATAGCGAGTCAAGGGATTCCAACTTTGCACGGCACACATGTAGCTGGAATTATAGCAGCAAATGGAACATTAAAAGGTGTTGCTCCTGAAGCGGAACTTTATGTTTATCGGGCTTTAGGTCCAGGAGGCCAAGGGACAACCGAGCAGGTGATAGAAGCGATTGAAAAAGCGGTCGATGATGGGGTGGATATTATTAACCTTTCGTTAGGGAATACGGTAAACGGACCAGATTGGCCAACGAGTATTGCCCTTGATAAGGCGGTTGAGGCTGGGGTCGTTGCCGTAACTTCTAATGGCAATAGTGGTCCAAAAATGTGGACAGTCGGTTCACCTGGAACATCCTCAAAGGCCATTTCAGTTGGAGCATCTGCACCGCCTATTCAGACACCGTATGTCACCATTTTTGGTGAAGATAAAGAGCTAACATTACTCCCTATGGGTGGGACATTGCCTTGGAATCTGAAACGAGATTTCTCAGTAATAGATGCTGGTTACGGAACAAAAGAAGAGTTTGACGAAATCGAAGCGAAAGGTAAAATCGCCATTATTAAGCGTGGACTTGTCCCGTTTAATGAAAAAGTAATCGCCGCTTACAATGCAGGAGCAGAAGCCGTCATTATTTATAACAATCTTTCAGGCAGCTTTGTCGGTGCGATTGAGGGCGGAGTGAAGCTACCAGCTGTCAGCATCTCAAAAGAGGATGGAGAGTGGCTTTTACAAAAAATGAAAAAAAATAAAAAGGATCTTAACATTCGAACGATCTATCGCAAAGAGCAGGATTTTATCGCTCCTTTTAGTTCACGCGGGCCAGTAACACATTCTTGGGAAGTAAAACCTGATTTAGTTGCGCCAGGGGTTTCGATTAATAGTACCATTCCAAAAGGGTATCTTAGTTTAAATGGAACGAGTATGTCCTCTCCACATGTAGCAGGAGCAGCGGCTCTAATTTTAGAAGCGCATCCTGATTGGACACCGGAGCAAGTGAAAGCAGCCTTAATGAATACGTCAAAAAAGCTTTACAACAATGAAAATGATCCTTATTTCCCCCATGAGCAGGGAGCCGGAAGAATCCAAGTCGACAAAGCTGTTTCGGCAAAAACGCTTGTGTATCCAGGAGCTATGACTTTTGGGAAGTGGTCAAAGGATGATTTAAGAGAAACGCGTACGATTTCATTTACGATTGATAATCAAGACGATGTGACAAGAACTTATCATGTTGTTCCACCTTTTGATGTGCCCGATGGAGTGCAATGGAAAGTGCCTTATGCGGTAACGATTGCCGCTGGTGAAAAGAAAGAGATTGAATTAGCGGTCGATTTGATGCCTAGTGTTTTAGCGGAAGGACTTCATCATGGAGACATTTTTATAGAAGGGGGCAAGGAAAAAGTTGCGGTTCCATTTGTCTTTTTTATTGAAGAGCCAGATTATCCGAGGTTAATGTCCTTCCATTTTGGTCATGGAGACAAAGAAGAAAGTTATCGATATGAATTGTATTTGCCGGGAGGAGCAGAGGAAGTTGGAATTGCCGTTTATAACCCCGATACCTTCCAATTTATTACCTATCTTGACGTTCAATACGACCTCGGTCGCGGCATGGTCGGTGGTGAGATTCATGACATTGGATTAGAGGATGGGGTCTACAAAGCACTCGTCTATGCCAAACAAGAAGGCCGCGAAGACACACTAGAAGCATGGATCACAATCGGAGCTGAAATCCCGCCGAAAAGTCAAGGAGCAGAGGTGAATTAAGAGCAACAGGCGAGCGTGTTTGTCATCAAGACAAGTACGCTCGTCTCTTAAGTTTTGTACATGGAGCGGAAGGACGTTTCCTCACTGAATATGGTGTAAAAAAGTCGAACACTGCCGCCTAACTGAATATTGTCAGCGATGATAGGGGAAAAAAGCCGTTCACTGCCGCTTCGCCCTAATAAACAACTATCGACAAAATTTGTTCACATTTTCATCTGAAGAGTAAAGAAAACGCTGCCTGGTGTATGGTTTCGCTATAAATCGCATGGCTAACAGAAATTCGGCTTATATTAATAGAAAATAATAGAAATAATAAATAGGAACAAACCTAACTTTGTCTAATATTGTTTGTCAGAAATGTGAACAATCAAAATAGATGACATTTCTCCAAATTTTTCATGGGAAAACCAATTGACACTTGGTTTTCCCTATTGTACGATTACAAAGGATATGAAGATGATAAGGGTTACATATCCAGCGTTTTTTTTGATATTGGACATGCCATTTAGAGGATGGGAAGGAGACGGTTTATGTCGAAACCTGAAAAGAGTCCTTATCGAGCGATGGCGCTTGTTTCTGTCATCTCGTCATATATTGTCGTTTGTACATTAGCAGGTGTTTATAGTGGTTTATGGTTAGATGAACGCTTTGATACTGCTCCGCTCTTTTTGATTGTCTCTATATTTACATGGCTAGGTGTTGCGTTTTACGCTGTGTTTAAAACGATTCAACCTTACTTAGGAGAAGATGAATAATTATGACTTCCATTGGCAACAAAATGAAACAATATACGATTATTTTTCTTATTGCCTTGGTGGTAACGATTATTTGTTTTTTGTAACGCCTTATCCCGATGTATTCCTCGGTTTAACTATTGGTTTTTTGGTTAGTTATCTTAATCTTTTGACGATCTACCAGAAAACTTCTCTCATTGGTCGTATCGCAAGCAACTTACAAAAGCATTCGATGATTTCAGTGCTCTTTGCCGGGTTTAGCTATGCTATACGCATCTCACTTGTCATTCTTGCACTGTTTGTTGCAATGCAATTTCCTGATGAAGTGAACTTAATTTCGGTCATTGCAGGGATTTCCCTGGTTTATGTCATTATATTTGTGGATACTATAACTCAAAGTGGCAGAAAGAGGTGAAATAAAATATGGCAATTATGGCACATGTGTCCCCAATAAGAACCTTTATGGGTCTTGATTTTAATATGTCTTCCGTTCTTATGACGACTATAGCATGTCTGATCGTTTTCTTAATCTGTTTTATCGGAACGAGAAAGTTGTCCATGAAACCATCTGGAATGCAAAACTTCTTAGAATGGGTTGTCGATTTTGTTCGTGGGATTATTAAGGCGAACATGGGATGGAAAGTCGGTGGACAATTTATCGCCTTAGCTTTTACATTACTATTTTATGTGTTTGTAGCAAATATGTTGGGTCTTCCTTTTGAAATATATGATAAAGCTACACATGAAGTTTGGTGGAAATCACCAACATCTGACCCGGCTGTTACTATATCAATGGCAGCATTAGTCATTCTCCTCACACATTACTATGGGATTAAAATCCGTGGAATGGGAGAATATTTAAAAGACTATGTTCGACCAGTATGGTTCTTGCTTCCATTTAAAATTATTGAGGAATTTGCCAACACCTTAACACTTGGAATGCGTTTATTTGGTAACGTATATGCCAAGGAAATGTTAATGATACTATTAGTTGGATTAGGGACATCAGGTTTCCTTGGGGCATTTGGTGCATTCCTACCATTAATCGTTTGGCAAGCCTTTGGTATGTTCATTGGTTCGCTGCAAGCATTTATCTTTGCAATGCTCGCAATGGTTTATATGGCTCACAAAGTTGAGGCACATTAATTTAGGTAATAACGCTCTATTGAGCAAAAAAATAATAAAAATTATTTCATCATAGGGAGGAAATTTTATCATGGGTTTATTAGGAGCAGCAATTGTTGCAGGTTTAGCAGCTGTCGGAGGAGCAATCGCCGTAGCTATCATTGTAAAATCAACTATCGAGGGAGTAACTCGTCAACCAGAACTTAAAGGTACATTACAAACACTTATGTTCATCGGGGTACCTCTTGCAGAAGCCGTACCAATCATCGCGATCGTTATGGGCTTCCTAATCATGGGTAACGCTTAATACGATTTTGTCGTAGGAATGCGGCATACTTTTGCACATGGAAATGGCGACAGCATCCACAACGAGGCTGCGCCATTGCTTGTGTATGGTTTAACAACTTAAATGATTAACTAGTCAATTGATAAAAAGCTTGAATATAAAAGGTTTTACTGAGAAATTCTCACATCCATGAAAGGAGTGAACGAAATGGGTTTTGAAATACCATGGGGCTCTATTCTTTATCAATTATTTGCATTTCTTGTATTGTTAGCCCTTTTAAGCAAATTCGCACTTAAGCCTCTACTTGGCATTATGGAAAAGCGTGAGCAAATGGTTAATGACCAAATTGAGAACGCTGAAGCGAGAAGCAAAGAGGCTGAAGCATATATTAAAGATCAACGCATTGCTTTAGAAGAAGCTCGTACGGAAGCACATGAAATCGTACAAAATGCGAAAAAACTAAGTGAGCAACAAGGTCAAGAGATCTTAGAGCAAGCTCGTGTTAACGCTGAAAGAATTAAAGATGCAGCTCTTGCTGAGATTCAACGCGAAAAAGAGCATGCGGTTAGCGAACTTCGCGAACAAGTCGCAAGTCTATCTGTTCTAATTGCTACTAAAGTGATTGAAAAAGAACTTAATGCAGAAGAACAAGACAAGCTTGTACAAGAGTACATTAAAGAGGTAGGCGGTAAGCTATGAGTAACGTTGCCGTAGCCAATCGTTATGCAAATGCCCTTTTTCAAGTTGCACGCGAAAAAGGAATCCTCATTCAAGCAATTGAAGAGCTTCAAGCAATCAAGGACGTTGTTCAATCAACTCCTTCTTTCTCAAAATTCCTTGAAAATCCGAAATTTACAAAAGATCAAAAGCGCGCGTTTATTCAATCAAGTTTTCAAGGTTCAGTAAGTAGTGAAGTGCTTAATACTTTACAAATCTTAGTGGATCGTAAACGTACAGATATTCTTGTGCCGATGATCAAAAAGTTTGTTGCTTTATCTTATGAAGCGCAAAATATTGCCGAAGCCACTGTGTTTTCAGCAAAAGCACTAACTGAAGAAGAAAAAACTCAAATAGCTCAAGTTTTTGCGGTGAAAGTTGGAAAAGCTAAGCTATTAATTAATAATGTAGTAAACGCCGACCTTTTAGGCGGTTTGAAAATTCGTATTGGTGACCGTATTTTTGACGGAAGCGTTAAGTCTCAACTTGATCGCTTAGAGCGTCAATTGGTAACGGGAACACGTTAGTAGAAGATAGGGGTGAATGATATGAGCATCAAACCAGAGGAAATTAGCTCTCTAATTAAACAGCAGATTGAGAATTTTGAATCTGATGTTCAAGTACAGGATGTAGGTACAGTTATCCGTGTCGGTGACGGTATCGCACTTGCTCATGGCCTTGAGAATGTTATGGCGGGTGAATTACTCGAATTCTCAAATGGTGTAATGGGAATGGCTCAGAACCTTGAGGAAAACAATATCGGGATTATCATTTTAGGACCTTACCGTGACATTCGTGAAGGTGACGAAGTAAAACGTACAGGTCGTATCATGGAAGTTCCTGTAGGTGAACAATTATTAGGTCGTGTCGTGAACTCACTAGGACAACCTATCGATGGTTTAGGTCCAGTGAATACGATTAAATCACGTCCAATCGAAGCACAAGCACCTGGTGTAATGGCTCGTAAATCCGTTCACGAACCATTACAAACAGGAATTAAATCAATTGATGCAATGGTACCAATTGGCCGTGGTCAACGTGAGTTAATTATCGGTGACCGTCAAACTGGTAAAACAGCGATTGCAATTGATACGATCTTAAACCAAGCTGACCAAAATATGATTTGTATTTACGTCGCAATTGGCCAAAAAGAATCAACAGTTGCAGGTGTTGTAGAGACACTTCGTCAAAAAGGTGCTCTAGATTACACAATCGTTGTATCAGCGAGTGCATCAGATCCAGCACCAATGTTATTCTTAGCACCATATGCTGGGGTAACAATGGGTGAGGAGTTCATGTATAACGGAAAGCATGTTTTAGTTATCTATGATGACTTAACAAAACAAGCATCTGCTTATCGTGAGCTTTCATTATTACTTCGTCGTCCTCCAGGTCGTGAGGCGTTCCCAGGGGATGTATTCTACTTACATTCACGTTTACTTGAGCGTGCAGCGAAATTAAACGATGACTTAGGTGGCGGTTCGATCACAGCTTTACCTTTCATTGAAACACAAGCTGGTGACGTATCTGCATACATTCCAACAAACGTTATTTCCATCACTGATGGACAAATTTTCTTACAATCTGATTTATTCCACTCAGGTGTACGTCCAGCCGTTAACGCCGGTTTATCGGTATCACGTGTAGGGGGTTCTGCCCAAATTAAAGCGATGAAAAAAGTTGCCGGTACACTTCGTCTTGACTTAGCTGCTTACCGTGAGCTAGAAGCATTCTCTCAATTTGGTTCAGACCTTGATAAAGCGACACAAGCAAAATTAAACCGTGGTCAACGTACAGTTGAGATTTTAAAACAAGACTTACACAAACCACTTTCAGTTGAAAAACAAGTTGTGATTCTTTATGCCTTAACAAAAGGCTTCTTGGATGATGTCCCAGTCGCTGATGTTTTACGCTTTGAATCAGAGTTGTTCACTTTCATCGACCATAACAAAAAAGAATTATTTGATCACATCCGCACAACAGGTGCATTACCTGAGGATGCTGACTTAGTAGCAGCGATCAATGAATTCAAAAAAGGCTTCACTGTAAGTAAATAATTGAAGTTTAAGGTTCCCGAGTCATCGGGACCTAACTTCCATATAAATTGTTCGGCATTCATTGTGAAATGGATGGAATAGTTTTGCAAAAAAGGTGGTGAAACAAGTGGCTTCATTACGTGATATAAAAGCACGCATTACGTCTACTAAAAAGACAAAACAAATTACGAAGGCGATGCAAATGGTTTCAGCTGCAAAGCTAAACCGTGCTCAAAATAAAGCACAAGCCTTCCAACCTTATACGGATAAAATTCATGAGGTTGTATCTGGGATTGCTTCTTCTAATACAGAAGTATCACACCCGATGCTTCAAACTCGCCCCGTTAAGAAGACTGGTTATGTCGTCATGACATCTGATACAGGTCTTGCGGGTGGTTATAATAGTAACCTCGTTCGTGATTTGCTTAAAACAATTGAAGCGCGTCATTCATCACCAGATGAGTATGCAATCATTGTCTTAGGTCGTATCGGTCGTGACTTGTTTAAAAAACGTAATCTTCCAATCGTTCAGGAGTTAATCGGTCTACCAGATCAACCTGAATTTAATGATATTAAAAATGTGGCTCGTACAACAGTTGAAATGTTTGCAGACGGCATTTTTGATGAGTTATATGTATGGTACAACCACTTTGTCAATCCAATCAAACAAGATGTAACGGAGAAAAAGCTTTTACCATTATCGGATATCGGAACAGATGGAGCTAAAGGTGCAAGTAGTGAATACGTGTATGAGCCATCTGAGGCAGCGATTTTAGAAGTGCTTCTTCCACAATATGCGGAAAGCTTAATTTACGGTGCATTACTTGATGCTAAAGCTAGTGAATTCGGTGCTCGTATGACAGCGATGAGTGCAGCAACGGATAACGCTTCAGGCATTATTGATGACTTGACATTAACATATAACCGTTTAAGACAAGCAGCGATTACGCAAGAGATTACGGAAATCGTCGGCGGAGCAGCTGCATTAGAATAATATCGGAACGCAAATCAATTGATGATACGGTCAATAGACTACTTTATAAGTGTTCATCAAAGTAGTTGATAGCCAATAGGAGGGAAAAAAATGAATACAGGTCGCATTACTCAAGTAATGGGTCCAGTTGTTGACGTAAAGTTTAACAGTGGACAGTTACCTGAACTCAATAATGCATTACGCGTTGAACAACGTGGCGCGAGCATAAATGCAGTTGATGTTAATGTAACATTAGAAGTAGCCTTGCATCTAGGTGACGACACTGTTCGTACGGTTGCAATGTCTTCTACAGACGGACTTGTTCGTGGAACAGAAGTGGTTGACACAGGTGACGCGATTTCTGTACCAGTTGGAGACGTGACATTAGGTCGCGTATTTAACGTATTAGGTGAAGCAATCGACTTAGCTGATCCAATTCCAGCTGATGCTAAGCGTGCTCCAATTCACCGTGAAGCACCAAAGTTTGATGAGCTTTCTACAGGTAAAGAAATTCTTGAGACAGGAATTAAAGTTGTAGACTTACTAGCTCCTTATATCAAAGGTGGTAAAATCGGCCTATTTGGAGGAGCGGGTGTAGGTAAAACCGTTCTTATCCAAGAACTTATTAACAACATCGCTCAAGAGCACGGTGGTATCTCTGTATTCGCCGGTGTAGGTGAGCGTACTCGTGAAGGAAATGACCTTTTCCACGAAATGACAGATTCAGGCGTTATTAAGAAAACGGCAATGGTATTCGGTCAAATGAACGAGCCACCTGGTGCGCGTATGCGTGTTGCCCTTTCAGGCTTAACAATGGCTGAGCATTTCCGTGATAAAGACGGACAAGACGTTCTTTTATTCATCGACAACATTTTCCGCTTTACACAAGCTGGTTCAGAGGTTTCGGCCCTACTTGGTCGTATGCCATCTGCCGTTGGTTACCAACCAACACTTGCAACGGAAATGGGTCAATTACAAGAGCGTATTACATCTACTAAAGTCGGTTCTGTTACATCTATCCAAGCGATTTATGTACCAGCCGATGACTATACGGATCCAGCTCCAGCAACAACTTTCGCTCACTTAGATGCAACAACAAACTTAGAGCGTAAGTTATCTGAGATGGGTATTTACCCAGCCGTGGATCCATTAGCATCTACATCTCGTGCCCTTTCTCCAGAAGTTGTTGGAGAAGAGCATTATGCAATTGCTCGTCAAGTACAGCAAACGCTACAAAAGTACAACGAGCTTCAAGATATTATCGCAATCCTAGGTATGGATGAGCTTTCAGAAGAAGAGAAACAAATCGTTGCCCGTGCACGTCGTATTCAATTCTTCTTATCGCAAAACTTCCACGTGGCTGAGCAATTTACTGGCCAAAAAGGATCTTATGTACCGGTTAAAGAAACGGTTAAAGGCTTCAAAGAAATTCTTGAAGGTAAGTACGATAACCTTCCAGAAGATGCGTTCCGTCTAGTTGGACGTATCGAAGAAGTTGTGGAAAAAGCAAAGGAAATGGCTTAATATCCGTTGATTAATAAGCTAGTGGTGGTGAATCACTGCTAGCTCTCCTCTTAAGTTTTGAGGAGACAAATTTCAAAACCCGTATTGCTATTAAGGAGGGTTTTTACATGCCAACTATTAATGTGAATGTCGTAACTCCTGATGGCAAAGTGTATGATGGCGATGTCGATATGGTCAGTGTTCGTACGGTTGACGGCGAGCTCGGTATTTTACCTAAACATATCCCATTAGTTGCTCCATTAACAATCGGAGCAGTACGCTTAAAAAACGGCTCAACTGTTGAAAAAGTTGCAGTAAGTGGTGGCTTCGTTGAAGTTCGCCCTGATCAAGTAACGATTTTAGCAGAGGCTGCGGAATTGCCTTCAGATATCGATGTAGACCGTGCAAAACAAGCAAAGGAACGTGCAGAAAAGCGTCTTGAAGAAATTAAACAAGAGCAAACTGATTCAAAACGTGCTCAACTTGCCTTAAAACGTGCCATGAACCGCTTGGATGTATCAGGTAAATAATCAAATCAAAAAGGGAGTAGGATGCTAAGACATCCTACTCTCTTTTTTTCATGTGGATTGGAGAAAGAATGGCTTTTTAGCTTTGAAAGAAGCCAAAAGCCAATGCCCAAAAGTGAGTAAGGGAAACAAAGGGGTTCAGTGAGTCCCGAAGCCGTTGAATAAAAGCGTGAAAGGGAATCAAAGAGGTGCAATGAATCCCGAAGCCATTGAATAAAAGCGTGAAAGGGAATCAAAGAGGTGCAATGAATCCCGAAGCCATTGAATAAAAGCGTGAAAGGGAATCACAGGGCATCAATGAATCCGAAAGCCACCAAATAAAAGCCTCAAAGGGAATCAAAGAGCCCCAATGAATCCGAAAGCCACCAAATAAAAGCCTCAAAGGGAATCAAAGAGCCCCAATGAATCCGAAAGCCATCAAATAAAAGCCGCAAAGGGAAACAAAGGCTCCCAATGAATCCATAAGCCATCAAATAAAAGCCGCAAAGGGAATCAAAGCCCCCACCACAACAGACATCAATAATTACCCCAATCCCCAACACTAAAACAACATTTGCAACATCTGATTTGTTCCTTATCTAATACAAAGATTTGAAACAGCACAATTAAAATTTTATAAAAAAGCGAAACTTTTTATGATATTGAACGTCTTATAATTAGGTGGATTTTTATTTAAATGATTAAAAATGAATATTTGCGGGTAGAGAATAGAAGGGAAACGTTCTCAAAAATTTGTCAGGGTAAAATGTTTTCATTTTTGTCACAACTTCTTGAAAAAATAGGTCTGTACAACTATATAATTCCATATTTACTCTGTAGATTTTTTTTGCAAGATAAGATATGATGAGAATTGGATTGTTTTAGTTAAGGAAACATCTATTGAGTAATGGACTGATTGCATTTTGTCGATTTTTGGATGAATAAGTAGAAAAGGAGTTATAACCCATGTTTGATGATTTTGGACAACTGGCACTCATACATATCATGGTGAATGTCTTTTTCCTGGCATTAACATGGTGGGCATTGCAGGCAGTAAGATTTGATGTCTTTCTTCGAGACCCAAAAGGGACAAGAGCAAAGGTATTACAAGTATTATTAACGTTTGCTATCGCCCATTTATTAACAGATTTTTTCCTTGCATACTTAAACTCATCTCAAATGTTACGCTACCTATGGTAACTCGCTATAGCAACTGAACATGTCGAAAAGTGACTACAACTTCCATGTATGCTCACCTTTTCTCTGGTAAAAATGTTAGTAAAGAGTTTTTACGAGAGGGGAATCTTACATGAAATTGGGGAAAAGTTTCTTTTTAGTTGTACTTGTGTTCGGGCTCGTTATCGTACATTTTTTTGCGAATTCTTTAGGGGGTCATTCATTTGTAGCAGCAGCTAATGAGCTTGTAACTTTAGCTGAAGACAAAAAATGGGACATTCATGAATGGCAAATTTTAGCAAGAGAAGAGCAAGGTTTGATTACAAATCAAGAATCATTCAGACAACATGTACATATGATGAGCATTGATTTAGATGACTGGAACGTAACGGATGTTGACGATTCTGCACAAGAATGGAAAGCAACCCTTACGAATCAAAACCCAATAATGGATGTTCAAGAATCTTTAACGATCTTTGCATATCCAGAAAATGGGCAGTACCGTCTAGCGCACACATATAAACTTCAGGGATCCTCTCTACACACTCTCGCATCACAACAACTGGAACCATTAGTGAACAAACGAATTGATTCTTTCTCACTTGATCAATCTGCAATTTATACACAACTTAAAACTTCAGAGGACCAATCGTATCTTGAACATCACGAGAGCTTGTCTCACTTTGCTACGGAATTGCTCGAATCCCTTGATGCTAAACAGGTTGAAGCATTAGAAGAAGAATCATTTGTTTCTTTTTCTGCCTATTTAGAGAACTGGGAACAAGCCATTTCAACCAACGGTGAGGAGATGAATCTTCAGCTCGCGATTAGACAAGAACAAGGATTGGGCTCTAGGACGACTGTGACAATAGGAACGCCTATTATTACGACTGAATATTGATAATATAGAAGAGACCATAATTTCTAGACGCGGAGGGGAATACGTTGGAAAAAATTATTGTCCACGGTGGCAACAAGCTTAATGGTACAGTAAAAGTATCTGGTGCCAAAAATGCTGTGTTACCTGTGATTGCTGCATCGATTTTAGCTGGCCGCGGCACGAGCCATATTTATGATGTGCCTTCATTGGCTGATGTATACACAATGCAAGAAGTTTTACGTAATTTAAACATTGACGTTGATTACACGGATGGCATTTTTAAAGTAAATGCCGAAAAAACATTAAAGACAGAGGCACCTTTTGAATACGTTCGAAAAATGCGTGCTTCATTCTTAGTAATGGGTCCACTTTTGGCTCGCGTTGGAAAAGCTCGTATCGCTTTACCAGGTGGCTGTGCGATTGGCTCAAGACCAATTGATCAACATTTAAAAGGCTTCGAAGCAATGGGAGCAGTTGTTGAGATTGGGAACGGCTTTATCGAAGCTCGTATTGATGGGCGTCTTCAAGGTACAAAAATTTATTTAGACTTCCCAAGTGTGGGAGCAACTGAAAACATTATGATGGCGGCTGCTTTAGCAGAAGGAACAACAATTCTAGAAAATGCTGCAGAAGAACCGGAAATCGTTTGTTTGGCGAACTATTTAAATTCAATGGGAGCTAAAGTGCGTGGTGCAGGAACAGGTGTTATCCGCATTGAAGGTGTTGATTCATTAGAGGGCGCCGAGCACACAGTAATCCCTGACCGGATTGAAGCTGGAACATTTATGGTGGCAGCTGCCATTACAGGTGGAAATGTCCTTGTCGAAGGAGCCGTAAGTGAACATTTACGTCCTCTTATCGCAAAAATGCAAGAAATGGATGTTCAAATCATTGAAGAACCAACCGGACTTCGTATTATTGGACCTGAAAAATTAAAAGCTGTCGACTTTAAAACGATGCCACATCCAGGTTTCCCAACAGATATGCAAGCACAAATGATGGCTTTACTATTAAGAGCAGAAGGAACAGGTGTGATTACGGAAACGGTTTTTGAAAATCGCTTCATGCACGTAGAAGAATTCCGTCGGATGAACGGTAACATTAAAATCGAAGGACGTTCAGCTATCATCACCGGACCAAACTCTTTACAAGGAGCCGAAGTTGCCTCAACGGATTTACGTGCTGGTGCCGCTTTAGTTATCGCAGGACTCGTAGCAGACGGTGTTACACGCGTCACAGAGCTTAAACACATCGACCGTGGATATGTCGACTTAACAGGCAAACTCCAAGGCTTAGGAGCCAAAGTCGAGCGCTACAACGACACAGCCGAAACAGCAACACCAGAAACCAACACGGCTGTTGAAGCCAAAACAAACTTAGTTTAACCTACAAGTAAAAAATTAAATAAACATTTATTTAAAACACGATCAGGAGATTCCTATCGTGTTTTTTTGATTGGGTGGTAAAAGTTATAAGCAAGAGGAGTAACTGAAGCCAGAAATGATGAAGCAGGAAAGTCCCTAAGACAAATCCGCAACGCCCAGCCCGATCCTCAGGCGTGGCCACTGAAAAAGTAGGGTTCTATGACTAATGAAGAAGCGACTTCATTCCAAAATGAAGGGAGCGCCGTTTTTTGATGACCAAAACGGGGCTAGTGAAAGACACAGGGACTCCTATGAAAATAGTGAAGGACGGGAGACACGCAGCGAGCGAGTTATCATGAAGAAAATTAGCCCCTATTCGTAACAGCGTAGGTTAATTTGGTTAGAATAGCTAATAGAAACGCCAAACCAAATCAGAGCTACATTACGAACGGAGCTAATTATCACAAAGGATACCACATAATACGTTGGTTTATACGTATCAAAAGCAAAAATGTCGGCTGCGGCGGCAGGGATGAGAATGTCGCGATGTCACTCGTTATATCGACATGATTGGTGCTCAATGATTGCCAAAGTGCCTCAGAATCAGATGAAAAGGGAATCAAAGGGGTCCAATGATTCCGAAAGCGCCTCAGAATCGAGTGAAAAGGGAATCAAAGGGGTCCAATGATTCCGAAAGCGCCTCAGAATCAAGTGCAAAGGGAATCAAAGGAGGTCAATGATTGCCAAAGTGCTCCAGAACCAAGTGAAAAGGAAACCAAAGCCACTCAATGATTCCTATAGAGTCCCAGAACCAAGTGAAAAGGGAATCAAAGGGGCTCAATGATTCCTATAGAGTCCCAGAACCAAGTGAAAAGGGAATCAAAGCCACTCAATGAATCCCAAAGCGCCTCACAACCAAGTGAAAAGGGAATCAAAGCACCTCAATGAATCCCAAAGAGCCCCAGAACCAAGTGAAAAGGGAACCAAAGCCACTCAATGATTGCCAAAGAGCCCCAGAACCAAGTGAAAAGGGAATCAAAGCCGTCAAATGATTGCCAAAGCACCTCAGAATCAAGTGAAAAGGGAATCAAAGGGACCAAATGATTCCCGAAGCTCCTCAGAACCAAGTGAAAAGGGAATCAAAGCCGTCAAATGAATCCCAAAGAGTCCCAGAACCAAGTGAAAAGGAAACCAAAGCCGCTCAATGAATGCCTTTACGCCCCAAAATCAAGTGTAATTGACATCAAAGCACCTCAATGAATCCCAAATCCTCTCTAATTGATTCGCTTTCGACATCATTGCCCTCCTATGACTTTCTTTCCAGTTCTAAAATCAATCGAAATTTCACTTTTATATTTGCTTTGTCTTGGATAGGCTGTGTATGAGTCAAGCTATCGCATTGATTCGCATTTTTTCTGCAAATTTACACTTTTTATCTTAATTTTTTTGTTCTAAAAAGCACTTCTTTAACTCTATTAAATCGTGTTCTATCTTTTGGGAGAGCGTCATATAGTACATGTAGAGAGATACTTAATGAAGGAGTTTAGATATGAGACGGTTATTGATAACGGGGATTATTCTATGTACTGTAGTCTTATTTATTCCGACGATGCTTGTTTTACTAGGGTCATCGTCAACCAGTGAACAAGTTCAATCAACAGAAGTAGCAGCAAATCCAGCTCCTCCACCAGAAGCAACCGAAGAATATCAACCAGAGGAAGATGTCACCGTAGCAGTTTTTCGAAATCAGTCGTCAACCGTTGAACAAATTCCGCTTGAAGAATACGTCATTGGGGTTGTTGGCTCAGAGATGCATGCGTCCTTTGAAGTCGAGGCTTTAAAAGCCCAGTCATTAGCAGCGAGAACCTATGTCCTTCAGTATATGATGAATGAGGAGCACTTTGACTTCCCTGAAGGTGCAGTGGTTACGGACACGACAAACCATCAAGTATATCAAGATAACGAACAGCTAAAAGAAAAATGGGGAGCCGATTTTGAACAAAATTATGCAAAAGTACGAGAAGCGGTCTTAGCAACAAAGGGAGAGATTTTAACGTATGATGGCCAACCGATTGACGCCCAATTCTTTTCCACAAGTAATGGGTACACTGAGAACTCAGAGGATTATTGGGGAAATGAAACACCGTATTTAAAAAGTGTAACGAGTCCATGGGACCAAGAGTCACCAAGATTTAGTGGTATCAAAAGAATGAGTGTAGCCGAATTTGAAAGCAAATTAAAAGTGAACTTACCTGATGATGGAACCGTTGGAACGATTGTTTCGAGAACAGATGGAGGCCGAGTCGCTGTGGCTCAAATTAATGGAAAAGAAATTAGTGGTCGGGTCGTTCGCGATGAACTAGGACTTGATTCATCAGATTTCCAATGGCAAAGGCAAGGCGACGAGATTATTATCCAAACACGTGGCTGGGGACATGGAGTTGGCATGAGTCAATATGGAGCGAACGGAATGGCCCTAGAAGGAAAAACGTATGAAGAAATCGTCCATTACTATTACCAGGATATTACGATTCAATCGACAAAACCTTTTGTGGAACAATACGTCGCAAAAAATTCCTAATCCAAAAAGCAACAGCTTCACCGTTAGTTAACTACGACGGTGGAGTTTTTTTATCTTTTCGAAAACCCCTGGCTATACGAGTAGTCTAAAAGAGCTTCTAGCGTAGACCTAAAAACCTTCCCCTCATGGTAGGATATACATTCACATGTTAGGGAGCAGCTCGCCTGCTTGCGGAGTATCGTCGATTTTTTAGTAGCTCCAATAATGTTCCTTTAGTTATAAATAGGTGTGTAACGAAGCCGCACATTCCCGGATGAAAAAGGGGAGGATTCGACTAATCGTAATTTAGCAGGAGTCTTTTTGAAATAAGGAGTGCCACCACCGAGTAAAATCGGATTGACGATAATATGATATTCATCAATCAGCTGTTCGTTTAATAGATAATCAGACAGAATAGAGCTCGATAAAATGACGATGTTTTGGTTACTCGGCCCTTTTTTTAGATCATGAAAATAAGAAGCAATATCTTCGTTAATCAGTTCAGTAGATTTCCAATTGGCCTCCTTTAATGTGGAAGAGACGACTATTTTGTTTGTCTCATTCATTTGCTTTCTCGTTTCTGGAAATAGACTTTCCGCCAGTGGTGTTGGCCAAAAGGCAGCCATATGTTCATATGTTTTCCGACCAAAGGCAAGATAATCAGCTGATTTTAAAAGCTCGAGACTGTATGTATGATATTCAGAATCAACGACATGCCAATCTATCTTATTCTTAGAATCTTCTATATAGCCATCTAGGCTGACCATTGCTTGAGCAAGTATTTTTCTCATAGGTTCTCCCCCATTTTCTAAAAGTTAGCTATTATATTCTTCTAGATGGGCCCGTGTGAATCCTTTTTATAGCGGGCTTGAAGTGCTTTTTTTATAAATCATGCATAAAAATCTTGCTTTTGTCGAAAAATAATCGAAAAAATTTTTTGAAAGATGTATACAAACCTCTTAATCTGATCAGACTGATTGCTGAGGTGATGAAACAATGAGAGAAGACGAAAATAAACGTTCTTCAGAAGAAAAAACATTAAGTGTACAAGTAAAGCGTCTAATGCGTAAACGTTGGGTCGCTCCTGCTCTTTATCTAGTTGTAGCAGCCGGTATTCTAAGTGCAGTCTTTATTCTAAATGGTCAAGAGGAATCTACTAATCCAGATGGAGAAGTAGAAATTAACGACCCTAGTTTTGTCTATGATGAAGAAGCTGTTGAGGCCGCTGTATCAAACGAAGTGTTAAAGATGCCAGCAGACGAGTCAGAAGTTGAGTTAGTCGGGTTCTTTTATGACCACAATGGAACATCAGAAGAAAAGCAAGCAGCACTTGTAAGTTATAATAGTTCATTCCACCAAAACTTCGGATTGGATTATGCAATGCCAGGTGCAGAAGATTCATTTGATGTAACAGCAGCCTTAACAGGTACAGTTGTTAAAGCTGAAAAACAACCTATTTTTGGTTATGTTGTTGAATTAAATCATAAAGATGGCCTTGTGACATACTACCACAGTTTAGCAAACCTAGACGTCACTGTCGGTGATACGGTTAATCAAGGTGAAATCTTAGGACAAGCTGGAAGAAATGAATACAACAAGGATGCAGGAGTTCACGTTCATTTTGAGCTTAGATATGATGGTGTTCAAGTGAATCCAACAGACCTTTTCCAACAACCAATTGATGCAATCTTTGAAGTAGTCCAATCAGATGAGGACGGTAAAGAAGCAGAAGATAAGGATGGAAAAGAAGAAGAGCCTGCAGAAGGTTCAGAACAACCAACAGAAAATACACCAACTGACACAGAAGATCCCGCTGATAAAGAAGACGAAGACAGTGATCAAGAAGAAGACGGTGCAGAAGACGCTAACGACGCTGATGACGAAGAAGCCGTTGAGTCCATTGGAAACGTAACTTTACTCATGTAATGGGGACAAAGAGTCCAAAGCAAGTTCACAGCAAGATGTGGTTTTGATGCCACTGGTTTGAAGTCAAAGATGGAAGGTCACCTTATTTTAAATAAAGGACCAATCATTTAGAATAGCCAAGTTCAAGTGGCTAAGAGAGACTAGCAAATGGCTAAAACCAAGTTAACCTATGAAAAAAGTTAAAAATATTAACCGAAACCGTTCCGATTATACACTCGGGGCGGTTTTTTTTATACACAAAATGAGGCTAAATGGCAGACGCAAGCCATTGAAAATAGGTAATAGCTAATCTTCTAGAATGTTACTTTTGTCCATTTAATAGAGGGGCGATAGCATGTCTGTTAGAGGGACTTAACCAAAGAGTATGCCTCTCTTTGGTTAAGTGTAGTAAAGAAAGGCTCAATCAAAAGGAGGAAGGCTCTCATCTAATTGAGATTATGAGGCAATAAGTTAAGAGGAGGTGTTATACTCCTAAAATATTGTGAGGGAGGTCATAGATTAGGAAGGAAGTTGAACAAGAAGTGTGAGCAATAAGGGTTTTGACTGAAATGATTCGTTAAGTAGTTTTTGACGAATTTCTGAGGAGTAATACTTAAATTTTGTCTTTCTTCATTCATCAGCATGTCTTTCAATCAATTTAATTGCAGATGAATCTTTATTGACGTATCTGGGGGGACTTGAAATAAATAGGTTTCTGGGTGGATAAAAACAACAAATGATTATATCTGAGGAGTTAATCGATGTTTTTGTAGAAATGGACGAATGAGGCTTTCGTTTCGTAGAAGTTGGGCAATTGGGCTTTCAATTTCTTCATTAGACGATGAGTACCAACGATTATTATTGATCGTGAATTTACCTTTGTAGCTTTTCGTTTTAAAAAGGTAAATACAGTATGGAGTGATCATAATAGAATCATTATGAAAATACCTCTGACCTACTTTTAAAGAAATATCATGTACATAAAGCCAATCATTTGCTAGAGAGCATGCTGCGTCCATTTGTATAATTATTACTCGTCTTCATATTTCTTTTTTATATTAAGATAATGATGACGATGCTTTTCAGATAAATTGGGTAATCGACTTTTTCAACTTCTCATAGTAATCAAGGATTTTGATTCCTATCTTTCCTTTAATATCAAATTTACACCTCCTTTAGTATGGAATTACCAATTTATAATTCTGAAAAGTAAGACTATTTTACCGCGAAAAATTTAGTGTGTTTAGTGGTTTGATCGATTATCTGACAAAGAAATTAATTTTTATTTAAAAAAAGAGTGGAAATCGTGATTCTTAATGGGTTTTGTAGTGGTTGAGAGGCTACTGAAAAAAATATCAACATCATCTTTCTTTTACAAAGACCATTATTATTTTCATAATCCAAAACGGCAAGAGCGAAATACACGGAATTAAAAAAACTGCCAAGGGGATCAAAAGGCCTGCAATGAATCCCGAAGCCAGTAAATAAAAGCCGCAAAGGGAATCAAAGGCCCGCAATGAAGCCAAAAGCCAGCAAATAAAAGCCGCAAAGGGAATCAAAGCCCCGCAATGAAGCCGAAAGCCATCGAATAAAAGCCGCAAAGGGAATCAAAGGCCCGCAATGAAGCCAAAAGCCAGTAAATAAAAGCCACAAAGGGAATCAAAGGCCCGCAATGAAGCCAAAAGCCATCGAATCAAAGCCGCAAAGGGAATCAAAGCCCCGCAATGAAGGCCAAAGCCTCTAACATAAAAACCGTAGACGGCGACTCCGGTTCAGCCTCGGAGTAAGTTAACTAATGTAACCATATCTTAAAGAACAAACCGTTTTCTATGTGGCTTCACTATTAGCACCACTCTAAATCAAAAAATTCACGCAAATTATGAAAAACAAACCTTGTCCTGTGAAGAATGTGGTATATCTCCTAAGCCTGCTTAATAAACTGTACCAATCACTAACACAGATTTAGGGAGGCGAGTCGTGTGCACGATTACATCAAAGAGCGTACTATCAAGATTGGCAGGTATATAGTCGAGTCACGAAAAACGGTTCGAACGATAGCCAAAGAATTCGGGGTCTCGAAAAGTACCGTACACAAGGATTTGACGGAGCGTTTGCCAGAGATCAATCCTGACTTAGCAAACGAAGTTAAGGAAATCCTTGAGTACCACAAGTCTATTCGCCATTTAAGAGGTGGTGAGGCGACAAAAGTGAAATATAAGAAAACACAGAACGATTCACAGGAAAAAGTAGTCAAAACTAGACAATAATTCTTGAAAAAGCTATCCCTGCCCAAGCCTTTTGTGATAAAATTTATTACTAGGTAATTCGTATTTATTACTAATACGATGTTCGGAAAAACAGGGAGGAAAAAGAATCATGTTTGGTCGAGATATTGGGATTGATTTAGGAACAGCTAATGTACTTATTTATGTAAAAGGAAATGGAATTGTATTAAATGAACCATCAGTTGTAGCAGTCGAAACAAACACCAAGCGCGTACTTGCTGTAGGGGAAGAAGCTTTCCGTATGGTCGGCCGTACACCAGGAAATATTGTTGCCGTTCGTCCAATGAAAGACGGAGTGATTGCCAACTTTGAATTAACAGAATCAATGCTAAAGCACTTTTTAAGCAAAATTAATATGAAAAGTATTTTCTCTAAACCGAGAATTCTGATTTGTTGCCCAACGAACATTACATCCGTTGAGCAAAAGGCCATTCGTGAAGCAGCAGAAAAAAGCGGTGGAAAAAATGTTTACCTAGAAGAGGAACCAAAGGTAGCCGCAATCGGTGCAGGCATGGATATTTTCCAACCAAGCGGTAATATGGTTGTAGATATAGGCGGTGGAACAACGGATGTTGCTGTTCTTTCCATGGGTGATATCGTCACCGCCTCTTCTATTAAAGTAGCTGGTGATCGCTTTGACTTAGACATTCTGAACTATGTGAAGAAAACATATAAGTTATTAATTGGTGAAAGAACAGCTGAAAATATTAAAAAAGAAGTAGCAACAGTATTTCCTGGTGCACGTAATGAAGAAATCGATATTCGCGGCCGTGACATGGTTAGTGGATTGCCGAGAACGATTACGGTGAATTCAGAGGAAATTCAAGAGGCCTTACAAGAGTCTGTTTCCTATATTGTACAAGCTTCCAAACAAGTTCTTGAGCAAACTCCTCCAGAGCTATCAGCTGACATTATCGATCGTGGCGTTATTTTAACTGGTGGTGGAGCGTTGTTGCACGGAATTGACTTGCTTCTTGCCGATCAGTTAAAAGTACCTGTGCTTGTAGCAGAAGAGCCAATGCATTGTGTAGCAAAAGGAACGGGGTTAATTTTAGAAAACCTAGATAAAATGTCCAGTAAAAAAGTGCAAATATAATCCGCATTTCTACCGATATAATTAACAATGACTTTTAAATAGTAGGATAAACGGAGGTAGACGATGCTAAGAGGAATGTACGGGGCAGCAGCTGGAATGCTTGCCCAACAACAACGCCAAGAAATGTTAACGAATAATCTTGCCAATGTACAAACTCCAGGATATAAGGCTGACCAAGCGACGATTCGAGCGTTTCCATCTATGATGCTAGCCGCGATGAATACAAGTTCGGGTCCGATGAATCAAAATAAAGTGATCGGTGAATTGGCCACTGGTGTTTATGTACAAGAGCATGTTCCTAATTTTAAGCAAGGTGACTTAAATCAAACCGGAAACACAACAGACCTTGCTCTGTTACAAGGAGTGCTACCTGAAGGAGAAAATGGCGTACAAGGTGGCTTATTTTTCACGGTTACAGGTGATGATGGTGCACTTCGTTATACAAGAAACGGGCAATTTACGGTTGATGGAGAAGGGGTGTTGACGACCTCTAGTGGACATCGTGTTCTCGGTACAGATGGACAAGCCCTTGAGGTTGGCAACACTTCTTTTTCGGTAAACGAGAACGGAGTCATTCTTTCAAATGAGGGAGATATTATCGGACAACTTGGTATCGTCTATGTTGAAAATCCACTTGACCTGACTCGCGAAGGAAATGGTTTATTGACGTATTCAGGTGAAGAGGCAGAGGACTTTCCGCAAGCTATTGGGATGGATGATATCACATATCAAATTCAACAAGGTTTTGTGGAAAAATCAAATGTCGATCCAACTCAAACAATGGCAGAAATGATGAGTGCTTACCGAGCTTTTGAAGCGAATCAGCGTGTGTTACAAGCGTACGATCAAAGTTTGCAAAAAGCTGTTAACGAAATTGGAAGGCTCGGATAATTTCTTAAGCAAATTAAAAGCATATCTCTTTTCTAAAAAAGGTGGGGTGGAACATGAATCGTTCAATGATAACTGCTAGTGTGACGATGGGCCAAATTCAAAGTCAGCTCGATACGATTTCTCATAATCTAACAAATAGCCAAACAGTTGGCTTTAAACGTCGTGAAGCAAGCTTTCATGATTTATTATCGCAACAGCTTACAAACCAATCTCAAGAAAATCTTGAAGTAGGCCGATTGACACCAATGGGCCTAACGATTGGTGCAGGAGCAAAAATTGGACAAACGGCATTACGACTAGAGCAAGGCGCGCTGCAAACAACAGATCGTGAGCTCGATTTTGCTTTGACTAAACCGAATCACTTTTTCCGAGTGGAAGCGGCTGATGGAACAGCAGAACGTATGACACGAGCTGGGAATTTCTATTTAACGGCAAATGCCGCGAATCCGGAGCAGTTAACTTTAGTGACGGCGAGTGGTGATTTTTTACTTGATAATCAAGGAGAGCGAATCATCATTCCTGAAGATTTTTCTTCCTTTCAATTGCATAATAATGGCCAGTTACTTGTTACATTAGCAGACGGTAGTGTTGAAGAAGTAGCGAACCTTGGAATTCGTCAAGTTCATAATGCACAATTGCTCGTACCGGTTGGTGAGAATCAATTTGAACTTGCCGATTTGGCAACATTAGGTTATGCTGAAGCAGATGTAATTGAAGATGTAAATGCAAATGAAATCGCCCTTATGCAAAAGACACTAGAAGGCTCTAATGTCGATATGGCAAAAGAAATGAGTGACCTTATGATTGCTCAACGACATTATCAATTTAATTCCACAGCCATTTCAATGGCAGACCAAATGTCTGGTCTAGTGAACGGCATTCGCGGATAGTCGATTTAGAATCTGATTAGTTATTGAGGAGAAGCCAATGAGTGAAAAAGACCATAAACCGATGGAAACCGACACAACTTCAAAGGAAGAATCAATCAAAAAAGTTGATTCCAAACAAGAAGAGTTAACAGAAGGGGCTCCAGCGGCAAATACAGCATCAAAAAATGATGAGAAACAAGCGAAAGAGAAACGTTTTGGCCGCCCGAAAGTCAACAAGGGAAGAATACGTCTAATCCCAATCTGGCTCAGGATCCCAATCGTGCTTGCTCTTATCGGAGGTTGCTTAATACTCGGCTTAATGTTCGGCTATGGCACAATCGGTGGTCAAGAACCAACTGACGCCCTCAAACCCGAAACATGGTACCATATCCTAGATCTAATCAGAGGCAACGAATAAAAGCTCAATACCGTGTTGTGATGGAAGTTAAAAGTTGCAATTAAAAGAAATATCAGCATAAACGAAAACCATGTAGCGAAGCAGAAGCCACATGGTTTTTTGCTATGGAGAGAGGATGTCAATGAATCCCAAAGCAAGTGAATCAAAGGCCAGCAATGAAGCCGAAAGCCATCAAATAAAGGCGTGAAAGGGAATCAAAGGCCAGCAATGAAGCCGAAAGCCATCAAACCAAAGCCGCAAAGGGAATCAAAGGCCGCTAATGAAGCCGAAAGCCATCAAATAAAGGCGTGAAAGGGAATCAAAGGCCAGCAATGAAGCCGAAAGCCATCAAACCAAAGCCAGAAAGGGAATCAAAGGCCGGCAATGAAGCCGAAAGCCACCAAATAAAAGCCGCAAAGGGAATCAAAGGCCAGCAATGAAGCCCAAAGCCATCGAATCAAAGCCGCAAAGGGAATCAAAGGCCAGCAATGAATCCGAAAGCCACCAAATAAAAGCCGCAAAGGGAATCAAAGGCCAGCAATGAATCCGAAAGCCATCAAATAAAAGCGTAAAAGGGAATCAAAATCCACCAATCAGCCCTAAACCCTCCAAACTTACCCAAAATTCCTGCATTCCAAATATATGATATAATATTAAAAAAGAAAAAGGGAAGGATGTAGAACATGATTGGAATTGATGAAATTAAATCAATTATCCCGCACCGCTATCCATTTTTACTTATTGATAAAGTGATTGAGTGTGAGGTAGGGAAAAGTGCGGTTGGAATTAAAAATGTAACAGCAAATGAGGAATTCTTTAATGGGCATTTTCCTGAATATCCTGTGATGCCTGGTGTTTTGATTGTGGAAGCACTAGCTCAAACATGTGCGGTTGCAATGCTTCAAAAAGAAGAGAATCAAGGAAAGCTTGGGTTATTTGCCAAAATTGAAAATTGCCGCTTTAAAAACCCGGTGCGACCTGGTGATCAACTTCGTTTGGAAGTAGAAATCACGAGAATGAAGGGGCCAGTTGCAAAAGCTAAAGGCGTTGCTACTGTAGATGGGGAAGTAGCTGCAGAGGCAGAAATGACGTTTGCATTAAAATAAACTCATTTTTCGCTCATACATAAGCAAATTGTTTTAATTCAAGTTGTTTTTTTCATCTAGTTGAACGTATGTAAGTATTGCATTATTTTATCAAGAAAGAAATGATACAAAAACGAGAAATCCTTGGTATTGACCTTGGGCTTCTCGTTTTTTTGATTTAAGCACTGAAAGAATGTCTTTTTCAAGAAACGACAATAGTTGCTTTGAACCCAATAATGCCATAGTTTAAACCTCTCAATTCTATAACTTCTTCCAAGTTTTTATGTGAGAGTTTGTGACAAGATGTGGAGTTGGTATTACATTGCCAAAAAAATACGCAACCCATAGACGTTAAGATTTATCCTTGTTAAGATACAGTCAGGCTAACAGAGAGGCAATAATGATTAGGTTAGTCAATCTTAAAAATTAGTTTTCACTTACTATTGGAGGTAAATAAAATGAAAAAATATTTATTAACATCAGCAGCAGCGGTAGTATCTTTAGGTCTTTTAGCAGCTTGTGGAGATGGAACAGATGATCCAATAAATGATCCGGGTATGGACGATCCTTCAGTTGAAGATCCAGTATTAGAAGATGAAGGCGGCTTAGAAGATGACGGTCTAGGTGAAGACGGTATTGAAGAAGATAGTTTTGGAGATGACGATTTTGAAGAAGGTGGCTTAGGTGATGATGACCTAGGTGAAGAAGACGGATTTGGCGAAGATCTTGAAGACGAAACTGAAGATGTAGAATAATAGATTGATTAAAAAGACCCTGCAAATGTAGGGTCTTTTTCTGTGAAAATGCACAGAGCTATTGTGTTGAGCTTTACTTCAACAGGGCCCTCAATAAAAACCATAAAATGTCGAATCGTTCGGCGATATGATCGGTGAAATAACACTATTTTTCGGGAAATAATTTTGATTTATGACAGAATGGAATCATTTATTTGCTCAAATGACAAGGGAATATGACTAAGTTTCATTTTAGCTCTGAAAAAAATCAGCTTATAAAAGACAAAACATCGCAGCCTTTAGTCGAAGAATGTTATATTATACAAGTTTTTTCTAGTCTATGGTGATAATGTTTGAAGCGATATGATGTTTCACTGTCAAAATAAAATAACAAAGCATTTAAATTAGAGCAAGTGTAATACCGAGAGATACCATAGTTTTTGTGAGAAGGTTAGCGAATCACCCGTGGAACGCTTAAGGGACGCTAACTAACATAACTATATTTTAAAGAGGAGACTCTCCACGATATGTTCATTAAATAAACGTTTAATTAATCACCCTTTTTCAATTCATTTTTACCCTTTTCCTATTCCAAGTCCTCTCTTTCACCTCACCTCATTAACGATAATCATGCGTAGTTTTTTTAAGGTTGATTTTCTCCAGGAGGATACGGTGTTTTTGGAGACGTCGTATTTGGTTGCGATTTCTGAGAGTTTCATGTCTTGATAAAAGGTTTCCGTGAGCCAGGTTTGTTCTCGGTTTGAAAGGAGGTGGTAGTAGGGTGTGAGAAAATCTTCAGCTGCTTCTATATTTGTTGGATTTGAACAAATCGATTCTTCGGTTTGATGGTCGACTAATTCGTAACGTTCTTCGTATTTGTGTTCTTTTCTTAATTGATCGATTAAGTCGCCACGTACTCTTTGTAGGGCATAAGCCGCAAAGTGACCTTTTGCTGGATCATAATGGTGATAGGCTTTCCATAACGATATTTGGGCGATTTGGTAATACTCATCAAAGTTTTTGTAAATAAGTAACTTTTTCATTTGACCTTTAATTAACGGTTGAAAATCTTCCAAAACAGATTGGAAGGGGTCTTGATTCAACATTGATTTCCCTCGATTTAGAAAGCCAGCTTTCTGTGTATTCCGCGGTAGGTATAATGTAAATCAATTTCATGTCACAGTCATATGACGATGTCGACAAATTTACTCCTTCGCTAGCGATAGTTTTAAAAAAATGAGTATGAGAAAATGGCTGTTTTAACGGTTGGGAAAAGTCGATATGGAGAAAATGGTCATTTTTTGAGGATGGAGCTCAAATCGACATCTAAAGAAAAAATCCACCCTTAACATGAGGGCGGATGAGCAAAACGTTCTTCTATTCTTCTGAAAAGGTGATATTGACAATCATTACTTCGGCTCGTGTGCCAAAGCGGACGGCTGGACCCCAAAAGCCAAAACCAGATGTGGTAAAGGAATGGAATTCGCCAATTTGCAGGTGGCCCCAATCATTTTCAAATAAAAGTCCGGTAATAATGTTTGCTGGGAAAACTTGTCCGCGGTGGGTGTGACCGGAAACGATCAGATCGACACCGTGTTCGGCTGCTTCGCTAATTTCACGTGGTTGATGATCAAGCATGATGACTGGGTATTCTGGAGGCACATCTGCCATTAATTCCTCAATCGTAAGTCGCTCGGTATTTGTAAAATCCTCACGTCCGACAATCATGATCCCATTTTTAGTCATAATCGTTTCATCCATTAAAAGCGGAATATTGATTTCTTCTAGTTCAGCACGTAATTGAAGCAAATGACCCCCATAATAATCATGATTTCCTGGAACGGCATAGACCCCGTATGGAGCTCGGAGTTGGAGCATCACATCAGACAGGCCTTGCTCGATATATGGGGTAATATTATCATCAATGATATCACCAGGTAGCAAAATCATATCGGGCTCTTCTTCTTTTGAAATGGAGACGAGACGCTGAATGTGATTGGCCCCAATAATGTCGTTCATATGTAAGTCAGAAGCAATCAAAACTTTTAATTCATTCTCTTCTGTCATGAGCGGTTTATTGATTGAAATGTCGTATTCTCGTACAATCGGGGACCATGCATTATACGAACCGTAGATGAAAATAAAAGGAAAAAAGCGCTGATGATGTAGCCGATTTGTACTTTCCATCTTCTTTTGCTGACAAAATAAATGATGTTCGCAAGCGGTAACAAAATGAGTCCATAACCGACGATAATAAACCAATACCCACCGGCAAGTTCCAGAACGACAGAAGGGATAAAGTACGAGAGAAAAAAGGCGAAGGATAAGAACGAGATAACGGCAATATAGCTTTTTTTATACTTGAAGGAAAAAGCAGCTTGTAACCAGCGCCAGCCGTTATAGGCGATGTAACAACAGGTCGTCAAATAAAAGGTTAAAGACAAAATCAAGATAAGATAAGTTGGCATTTCCATAGTCCTTTCCAAAAAGTCGATGTACAAAAAATAGCATAGATAGTCGGCTATGTCCATGAATATGACTGGTTGAAAAGCGATAAGAGAGGACAAAATTATGAGAAGGCTCTAGAAACAGAACAAGTTTTTTTGAAAGGGGTTAGATTTATCATTTCCCGACAGAAGACTCCCTCTTCAATCGTGTGAAGGGAGAAGCCCAACGATAAGGGGGAGATGAATGGCGGTTGGCGGTAGCCAAAGAGATTCTTGTTAGGGTATAATAAGAACATACATTCCTATCGGAGGTGAAAACAATGCTCATCAACAAAGCGTACAAATTTCGTCTCTATCCAACCAAAGAACAGGAAATCTTCATTGCTAAAACCATCGGCTGTTCTCGTTTTGTCTTTAATCGCTTTTTAGGGCAATGGAACGATACCTACCAAGAAACAGGCAAAGGATTAACTTACAATGCTTGTTCGGCTGAATTAACGCAACTAAAAAAGGAATTCGTATGGCTAAAAGAAGTGGACAGCATTGCCCTTCAATCCTCCCTGAAAAATCTTGCCGATTCCTTTACTCGATTCTTCAAGAAACAAAATAAAGCTCCGCGCTTCAAGTCTAAAAAGAATCCGGTACAATCCTACACCACGAAAGTAACAAATAGCAACATGGCCATAGTAGACAACAAAATTAAATTGCCGAAACTAGGGTATGTTCGCTTGGCCAAAAGTCGTGAGGTTGAAGGACGTATTCTGAGCGCTACAGTCAGACGAAATCCAAGCGGAAAGTTCTTTGTATCCATTGTAGTCAAAACAGACGTACAGCCCTTGAAGAAAACGGAATCATCTATCGGTATAGATTTAGGCATCAAGGATTTTGCGGTTTTTTCGGATGGTCACAAGATGGACAATCATACGTTCACAGCCAAAATGGAAAAGAAATTAAGACGTGAGCAACGAAAACTTTCAAGACGTGCGTTAAATGCTAAAAACAAGGG
>NZ_ALPT02000039.1 GCF_000292245.2 Alkalihalobacillus alcalophilus ATCC 27647 = CGMCC 1.3604
ATAAAGCGAAGTCCGTTTGCTCAGAAGCGAGAAATTTAAGAATCAACGCTAAGTTCGCGCCATCCTGCCGCAACGCCTTGTACCCACGTCCTGTGGGCAAGAACAGCTGATGAAGACGCTTTTTGTCTTCACTCAGATGGGCGATTTTTCTCGAGCTTCTAACAGGCGTAGCTAGATTGTTATCATGCTAGTTTCTCTAAGACGGGTCCTTGCACGAGTTTTGGGTGAATGATACTTGTAAAAAGTCCATCAGCTGATAATTCGCCTTCCTGCAATCCTAATAATACTTTTTCAGTTTCATAACGTTCATTGTTAAAGACAATTTCTACTTTGTCTGGCTTTAATGCCGTTAAGAATGGGGATGCCTGACCGACAACACGGTAAGGAATAATTCGAACACGATGAGCTAACTTTTCTGTCTCTGGCAATAGTTCATCTTTGCCCTCCGCAATTTGACTTAATTCCTTTACAACGGCCTCACTATACGTTTCATATAATAATGATCCTTCAATAATCATCACAGGCTGTTTCGTAATCGGACAAAGAAGTTGATTGCCTGTATCGACTAACCCTATCGTTTTAATTTCAAAGTGGTCAATAAAAAGAGTCACCTCTGCCATTTGATCAGCTTGAATTTTTTTTGTTTCAATCGTTTCAAATCTCTGTTTTGAAAAATACCAAACGAGTGGAAAACCGATTAAAACAAAAACCCAACTTATCGAACTTCCGATAAAGATTCCATTTTGTGGTGAAAAACTTGAAAGGATGTCCAATTCAGTTTGCCAAAAAAAGTGTAATGCAAATAAGGCACCTCCTGTCATAAAAGTTACAAAATAGAACATCAGGAGATTCTGAATAAAGAAACGTAACCTCTCATATCCAAAAGCAACCCAAACAATTAACGCTGAATAAATCAATTTAAACCATGGTGAATAAACGAGATCAGCAAAAGGAGTAAACATAAGAATCACAATAAAGGAAGCGATAAAAGCCGCTAGAATAAAACGAACATGTTTAAACCTTCTTTTTAATACAAGAGCTGTCAAAGCAATGAGCAAATAATCAATAAAAAAGTTTAATAACCAGATGAGGTCGAGATAAACAGTCATGGTTACTCCCTCATTCATTATTTTTAATAAGTATAAATCTTTAGCCCATCTAAGTCTGTCACTTCATGGCGAGTTTCAACTTGTTATTTTGAAAGATTTTTGGTATTTCTGTCAGAATATATTTTGAGGAAATAAGGCAGGAAATAAAAGAAAAGCTACCCTCTGTTCACGATTGTGAATAGAAAGTAGCTTTTGGATTGGATTAACGGTTACGATTACGACGATTTCTTAAGAAGGTCGGTATATCTAACGTATCAGCTGGCTCATCATTCGGAGTGCTCGGTTGACTTTGAGCTTGGTTGAAACGCGGTTCTTTTTGCTGAGGTTCTTCTTGTCTTGGTTTTTGTTTAACCATTTTTGACGGGCTTGGACGGTGAGCTGTTTTGCTTTCTACATCGTCAAAACCAGTCGCAATAACCGTAACAACAATTTCATCTTTTAAGTTTTCACTAATGACAGAACCAAAGATCATATTTACTTCAGAGTCAGATGCGGCTGAAACAATCTCAGCTGCTTCATGAACTTCATATAAGCTTAAGTTAGAACCACCTGTAATATTCATCAATACCCCTTGAGCCCCGTCTACAGAGGTTTCAAGTAATGGACTTGAAATTGCCTTTTTTGCCGCTTCAGCAGCACGATTTTCACCTGTTGCAATTCCAATTCCCATAAGAGCTGAACCTTTTTCACTCATGATCGTTTTAACATCAGCAAAATCAAGGTTAATTAATCCAGGAACCGCGATTAAATCTGAAATACCTTGTACACCTTGACGTAAAACATTATCCGCTTCACGGAATGCTTCAAGCATTGGTGTATTCTTATCAACAATTTCTAAAAGACGGTCATTTGGAATGACAATTAATGTGTCCACTTTTTCTTTTAAAGCTTCAATACCAGCTGCAGCTTGAGTTTGACGTTTACGTCCTTCAAATGTGAACGGTCTAGTGACAACTCCTACTGTTAAAGCTCCTAGTTCTTTCGCTACTTCAGCAATAACCGGTGCAGCACCCGTTCCAGTACCCCCACCCATTCCGGCGGTTATAAAGACCATATCTGAACCTTGTAAAACTTCTTCTAAATGTTCACGGCTTTCTTCTGCTGCTTTTTTCCCGATTTCAGGATTTGCCCCAGCTCCAAGTCCTCTTGTGAGCTTTCCACCAAGTTGCAATTTCGCTTCCGCTTTTGAAAGGTGTAGAGCTTGTGCGTCTGTGTTGACAGCAATAAAATCAACACCTTGTAAGCCATTTTCAATCATTCGGTTTACAGCGTTACTTCCACCACCGCCAACACCGATTACTTTAATTTGTGCTAATTGATCCATATCCATTTCAAACTCTAACATTTGAGGTCCCCCTAATCAGACTAACATTCACTACTATTCAAAAAATACTTTAAAGAAATTTTTCACTTTTGCCTTTGGCTTCTCACTTTTCCCATCTTGATCCTTTGTTTGCTTTTTATGACGTGGTTCTTCTTCTTTATAAGTTGGCTGTTCACCATCACTTACAGAAGCAGCTACTTCTTTTCCTTGTACTTTCACGTTTTTATAAGCAAATTGGATTAAGCCAATACTTGTCGTATACTGTGATTCTCTAACACCGATATAATCCGGTATCGCAATTCGAATATTCCCTTCTAACAGTTCACGTGCAAGCTCAAGTATTCCTGGTATCATTGCGGTTCCACCCGTTAAAACATAACCACCAGGAAAGTCTTTATACCCTAGCCTCATCAGTTCACGGTAAATCAATTCAAAAACTTCTTCAATTCTCGGCTCAATAATATGAGCCAATTCAAATTGATTAAAATTCTGCTTTTCATTTGATCCGATCACAGCAACAGTAAACTTTTCATCCTCAGAAGCTTCGTCAATATAAGCATGACCATGCTTTACTTTTACGCGTTCTGCTTCTTCAGTAGAGGTTCGTAATCCAATTGCAATATCATTTGTAATATGATCTCCGCCGATTGGTAGAACAGAAGTCGCTTGTAAAGTCCCTTGTTCAAAGATAGAAATGGTGACAGAACCACCACCAATATCAATTAAACAAACTCCTAAACTCTTTTCATCCTTTGATACTGCAACTGATCCAGCAGCAAGTGGTTGCAAGCAAACATCTGCAATTTGAAGTCCAGCTCTTTCTACACAGCGAAGTAAATTATGTAAAATCGTTTTCGATCCGGTAATAATAGTTCCTTCCATTTCAAGGCGGACACCAATCATACCACGTGGATCATTAATTTCATCTAATCCATCTACAATAAACTGCTGAGGAATGACATCAATGATCTCACGCTCAGGTGGGATTGATACCACTTGTGCCGCATCAATGACTCTTGCTATATCCTCATTTCCAATTTCTCTGTCTGGACTTGAGACAGCGACCACTCCATGGCAAGGTTGTAATTGAACGTGGTTACCGTTTATCCCTACTACTACTTGTTTAATAGATAATCCGACCATTCTTTCCGCTTGTTCCACTGCTCGCTTAATAGATTGAACCGTTTCATCTATATCAACAATTGCCCCTTTTTTTATTCCATTAGAAGGGGTTGATCCTACTCCAATAATGTTAATTGTCCTATTTGAAATTTCTCCAATGATCACTCTGACATTGGATGTACCGATGTCTAAACTAACATAAATTTCATTGTTGTTCATTCTGTGGCACCTCCTTATTATATAAAGTGAAACGAACACTTGAAATTTAACCTTTAAGAATCACTACAGTAGAATGAGTCTCATGATGAAATAGAACAAAATTGATTCTCGTACATATTGAAACTGCTAATGCATATAGAGATTAATTATAACCATATTCAACATGAAACCGCCTATTTCCTCTTAATTAAAACGGATTTGTCCAAATAAATCGATATCTTTTTCCTATTTTCTTTTTTTAGCTTGCCAGTTTGCTAAAACGATTCTTCTAATGACCGCTATATTATTGAATAAACGAACACCAAATGCAAAAATCGCCGCTAAATATAAGTCTACACCAAGATGAACACCTAGAAAAGCTAAACCTGCAGCTAAAATAATATTAAAGAAAAAGCCTGATAAAAATACGCTGGAATTAAAGCTTTCTTGCATATGAGCTCTAATTCCACCAAAGAGAGTGTCTAATGCGGCTAATACAGCAATCGATAAATAGCTCGAATACTCTGTTGGAACGCGAAATTCCGTTAAAATGCCTAAAACGATCCCAATTATTAACCCTAATACAGGTAACCACATCTAGATTACTCCCCCTTCACTTCTTCCATATAGCGAACCCTTGGTGTTTGTTCAAAGGCAGGCAAAGAAAGGTTCTCTTCCAAAGTTATCGTTATTAAATAGCCAAAAGCTTCGAATTCCTCGATCGAACTCGATACGAGCAGTTCATTATGAAGCCTTTCAGGATTATCGCTTATGACTTTTACTTCTAACGGAAGAGGGGGGATTCTTTTGTAATTTAATTGAGTTATACCGTTCACTTCACGAAAAGCAGAGGTCGTAATGATTCGTTCAGACCCAACCGCTATTTCTTTCGCACCGAAGCTTTTTACCTCATTTAATAAAAATCGAAAAAGTTCAGGAGGTGGAGTTCTTTTTTCCTCATCAAGAAAATCATCTTGAATAAGAGACTCGATTCTTATCACAACCCCATTGCCAGTTATTTCAGATAAACTAGCCGTCGCTTTTAACTCTTCAATTTGATTTTCTAATACTACCACAACGTCTTCACGATTATTTAGAGTCGTCTCATATTCCATAACTAATAATTTTAGCTTGTCTATTTCTTCCATAAGTTGTATACGATTTTCTTGGGATTGTTTTAATAATTCTCTTAATTCCCTCACATCGCGAGTATCACGTACCGTCATCTCTTCTACTTGAAGAGACTGATATTGTACGCTAATCATAAAGCCAATAATACAAGCTACTATTGTAAAAACCCAAACACGCTTCATCTTACTTATCACCCGCTCTCCGATAAGTAAGGACTTAACTCAATTTGATTCTTTTTTTGGATTCGTACCGTTATTCCTTCATTTACAAGCTGATCTTTTACTCCACCAAGAATATCTAAAGAAGCTAATAAAGTCTCCGGATCGCCGATTGCCGTAATCGTAAAAGGTGCTGCAGATGCTTGTCCATCTACTAAAATAACCGGTCCGACACATTTGATAAATGATTGATTCGTTAAGCGATAGCCATTTATTGCAACAGCCTCAGCTTGTGAAACGAGCAATTCATCAATCACTTGCTGGACATGAGCTTCATGAACAATATAATCATTTGGATTCGTACCTGTAGGCATATACTCAGCGTCTTCTAATGATATTTCGATCCCTGGTCCATTCACAGGAACCGTTCCTGCAATTTTTCTTAGTCTCTCAATATCATCAATTAGATTTTTATTCCGTACCTCTTCTTCCACACTTAAATTCGCAAATTCTTCTTCAAGCTCTCTTACCTCAGCTTGTAGCTCCAGAATCTCCTGTTGTAATTCATAATTTGATGTTTCTGTTTCTACAATCTGCTCTCTTAAATCATCCTCATATCTCCATTGTGTTTCTACTTCTTGCCCTGTTGATGCTTGCCTTTCATACGTAATCTGATAACTCAAAGCAATAATAAAGCCAGAAACGAACAGAACGAAGGATAAAATGACGTGTTTACCCCTCACTTTCAACTTCTGCATCCTCCTCAAAATCAAACTGTTCAAAATAAGGGCTCATCTTCATATGTAAAACCCCATTTAATGTTCGATCTATTTCCTGTGCAATAGAAGGGTACGGTGCCATCCATTCTGCAAAATTTGGAACGGTTGATCGAACTTCAATACCATCTGTCATTAATAACGTGATAGCATACGGATCTGATTCAGTAGCATCATGAAAAATTTGTGAGATACGTTCACTTATTTGTTCAGGTAAAAGAGCTAATTCCGCCGCAAATTCGGTTAACAACTCCCCTTCTTCCAGTCCGATAATAATTGGTGCATCCGAAGGGAAATCATGCCTTCCTAGCTCAGTTAAAAATAAACCATTCGCCATAATAGGAAAAAGCCTGTCCTCTTTTAATAAATAGGCAACACGTGGATACTCTTCCACTTCGACCAAAACGGTCGTTGGAAATTGCCTTTCTACGGTCGCTTTTTGTACCTCGGGAAGTCGTTCAATTAATTGTTGAATCTCGTCTGCATTTATATTCCAAATGTGATCGCCTAAATTCATACCGCTCGCTTCAATTATTGCTTCTTCACTAGCAATGTATTGCCCATTCACCTCAATACTTCGAATATGACTTAGTGGTGACTGCATATAAACGATCAGTAGCAATAACAGGAAGAACAGCAATAAAAAAAACAGCAACCTGCGATTCGCTTTTTGCTTACGCTGTTCTTTTAACGATGGCACTCGATCATCCAATGTAACTAATTTATCGTTACCCATCGTGACATCTCCCGTATTGTAGTTTCATTGTTTTATTCATCTGTTTAATTATACCATAAATCAGGTACCAATTTATCACATGACTTTATCTTTTTCTCCTGATAGCTTGCTTTTTTATCATAACAAGTTCAAAACGACTTATATTTTTTGAAATTCCCTTAGTTCAAAAAACACCGCTCTTTTACCATCAATTCCATATTTGTATTGTAATCATAAAGGGCCTATCACTCTTCATCTTTAGCTATGTATGTTAATCATAATGATAAAAAAAAGGAATGTATATACTCCATTTTAATCCAAATGATCTTCTAAGCCTTATTCGTTAATGATTACCCTTTTTCCTTCTTTATAAAACTAGATTTTTTATCCTTTTCATGAGCATAACTCTAGATGACACGTCTATTTTACCACGTATCATATTACAAGCGTATGATCAGACTATGTGAGATTATCTGAATCTCTACCTCCCTTTATACTCACGATTGAAAGTTTCACATATTTCTACTTTCACCCCTGTCGCTATAGCAATCGAGGTCTCTGAAAAAGTCTACTCGTTAAAATAGGGTTTCATGAATTAGTTGCACTCCGCCAGCTCCATACCCTACGCGTTCCGCGGGTGAACCGGGAGCTTTCTCGCCAAAGTTAAACTTGAGACTTTTTCAGCAACCTCATAGCTATCTCTACACCTCACAAATTTCATTTCGAAATCTACATTTACCACAACAAAAAAAGAGCTGCCCGATGATGTGGCAACTCCTACTCTGTATTCTATTTTCATCAGATTCGTGAATGTTTACTTATATTGAGCAGGACTCCAAGTGAAACGAGCATTAATGTTAAAGACGAACCGCCATAGCTTAATAATGGCAAAGTGATTCCTGTCACTGGGATTAAACCTGTAACAACTCCTACATTTATCATTACTTGAATCGCAACCATCGAAATAATCCCAATCGCCAATAAACTACCGAACAAATCTTGTGCCTCTAAAGCAATCCGAATCCCTCGCCAAAAAACGAAAGCGAATAATAGCAAAACAATCACTCCACCAATAAAACCAAGCTCTTCTGCTAAAATCGCAAAAATAAAGTCTGTTTGCGGTTCCGGTAAATAAAAATACTTTTGCCTACTTTCCCCGAGCCCCATCCCCATTAAACCACCCGGCCCAATTGCATAAAGGGATTGAATAATTTGAAAGCCGCTACCAAGTGGATCTTCCCATGGATCAAGGAAGGAAGTAATTCGTTTAATACGATAAGGGGCTGAAATGATTAACCCAGCAAAGCCAGCCAGTCCAATTAAACCGAGCATCACAAAATGACTAATCCTTGCCCCAACAACAAAAATCATAACGACACTAGTTCCAACCATAACCGCTCCCGTTCCGAGATCTGGCTGCATCATAATCATACCAAAGGCAAGCATAACAATACTTAAAGAAGGTACTAACCCTTTTTTAAATGAAGTAATATGCTTTTGATTTTCCGATAAAAATTTTGCCAAAAAGACAATCATCGCCATTTTCATAAACTCAGAAGGTTGAATTGAAAAAGCACCAACACCTAACCAACTTTGAGCCCCTCCTCGAACGAGACCGACTCCAGGAATCAAAACGATAATTAATAAGATAAAACAAACAATCACCATCATTTTCGCTAAACTTTTCCATGTCCAATAATCAATATTCATTATAAAAAACATCGCAAAAATCCCTAAGCCCGCAAAAAATAATTGACGCTTTAGAAAGAAAAAGGAATCATCAAAACGGTACGTTGCCCAAGCAGCACTCGCACTATAAACCATAATCATTCCAATTACTAATAATGACAAAATTAAAATTAATAAAATATAATCTGGTGCTCTTTTTTGATTTGCCATATTTGCCACCTCTTCACAAGCCATTCTCATTTCTCTTTATAAACTATGCGGACAAGTGGTCAAACATGTCTGAATCTCGAACAAGCATCGATTATAAGCACAAGGACATGCAGTATGCTCTAATAAGTACCCATCTATGAAATCTAATTCTCCCCCTAATTGAAGTAGAGGCTACTGAAAACAGTTTACTTGTTAAAATATTGTTACATGAGTTAGCTATACTCCGCCAGCTCCATACCCTACGCGTTCCGTGGGTGAGTCGGTGCCTTGTGATTGACGTGGAGCATGATTTTCGGGAGCGGTAAGTAGAACTCCATTCATCAATATCCACTACATTTCCAATAAATAGAACGAAAGCCGGTCACATTTTACTCGTTGTAAAATGTGACCGGCTTTTCATATCGGAGGAGGTTTTTGTCCCAGTCTCTTATAAGATTGTATATCGTCTTATTCACTCACACAGCAACTATGTGTATCATTTTTCATAATTGTTATGTAATCGTACAAGCTATCTATTTTAGTTATTTTCTTTAATACGAGCAACAGCGTTGATAAATTCCTTTCCTCGTACTTCAAAGGTTTTATATTGGTCCCAACTTGCACAAGCAGGCGATAATAAAATGACTTCACCTTCGACAGAATGCTGCCAAGCTTTTTGTACGGCATCTTCTACTTTTTCGGCAAGAATAACTTCTCCTACATTAGCTTCACGTGCAATCCGCTCAAGCTTAGGCGCTGTTTGACCAAAGGTAATCAGTTTGGAGACGTTTTTTAAGGCTGGAATTAGTTCATCAAATTCATTGCCACGATCAAGTCCACCAGCTAATAAGATAACCGGTTTATCAAAAGCCTCTAACGCTTTTTTTGTTGCTAAAATATTCGTTGCTTTTGAGTCATTATAAAAAAGCCGATGATCGATTTGTTCCACAAACTGTAAACGATGTTCAACACCTGAGAACGTTTTTAAGACGTGCTTAACCTGCACAATAGAAGCACCAGAAAGAATAGCCGCTCCAACTGCCGCTAATATATTTTCCAAATTATGAGCTCCAGGCAACACGATCTCATTTACCGGTATAATCATTTCCCCATTAAAATAAAGATTTCCTTCAAAAACAGAAAGGCCCTTTTCAAGAAGTGACTTTTGCGTAAATGGCACTTTAGTTGCCTTCGTTAAAGTCGCCACTTCACATACAAGCGGATCATCTAAGTTATAGATAAAATAGTCGGATTCTGCTTGTTTTGCAACGATATTCGCCTTTGCTTTAATATATTCTTCTTTTGTACCGTGATAATCTAAATGGGCGTCAAATAAATTTAACAACACAGATACTTTTGGTTGAAACGTTAAAGTCCCCATCAATTGGAAACTTGAAACTTCCATCACGATAACATTATTTTTTGTCGCTTTTGCTGCGACCTCACAAGCGACCGTCCCAATATTCCCTGCAATTAGTGGTTGTTTAGAACTCTTTTGAAGCATTTCATAAATTAAAGTTGTTGTAGTCGTTTTTCCATTTGAACCGGTAATTGCGACAATGTCCGCTTCACTTATTTGATAAGCAAGTTCGATTTCCGTAATGACAGGCAGGTGACGTCTTTTCGCCTCCTTTACGAGTGGGTTCGTATAAGGGATTCCAGGATTTTTTACAATAAATTCAAAAGGTTCATCTAATAAACTTAATGGATGTTCGCCACAAACAACACGAAACCCAGCTTGCTCAAGCTGTTGTGCTTGGAGATTTTCTTTATATGGTTTGGCATCATTAATCGTTACTTTTACCCCTAATTGATGTAAAAGTCTTGCCGCCGCTTCCCCACTTTTCGCTAATCCCAGCACTAAAACCTGCTTTCCAGCTAATTCCTGAATTGCTCTCATTTATAACCACACCTCAATATAAATTCCTAAAATTGCTAGAATCATTCCAACAAACCAAAATGTAACGACAACACGCCACTCAGACCATCCCGATAATTCATAATGGTGATGAAGTGGACTCATTTTAAAAATTCGTTTGCCTCTCGTTTTAAACGAAATAACTTGAATAATAACCGATAGTGTCTCAATAACAAAAACACCACCAATGATAATAAGCAGGATTTCCATCTTCGCCATGATCGCAATCGCGGCGATTGCTCCACCAAGTGCTAATGAACCGGTGTCCCCCATAAATACTTTGGCTGGATGAGCATTATAAACAAGAAATCCTAATACAGCCCCAACAACTGCGGCACTAAAAATGGAAATATCCATCATTTCAGCACTCCATGTTAAAACGGCAAAAGCACCGAACGCAATCGCAGCTGTCCCAGCTAATAAACCGTCTAATCCATCCGTTAAGTTAACCGCGTTTGAAGCTCCAACTAACATCACAATAATAAGAGGAAGATAAAACCAACCGAAATCAACACTAATCGTAGTGACTGGAATCGTCACTTCTGTTGAGAATCCTAAACGAATAAGTCCAAAATAAAATAATACAGAGATTAGTAACTGCCCAAATAATTTCTGTTTTGAAGTTAGACCTAAGTTCCGTTTTTTTACTACTTTTATATAATCATCTAAAAACCCAACTAAACCAAAGCCGACTGTGACAAATAGTAATAAGAGGATTTCTTGACTAAAAGATAAAAAGCGCATCGATATAAAGACTGTAGCAATTAAAATCGCTATGACAATGACAATACCTCCCATTGTCGGTGTTCCACTTTTCTTTTGATGCGATTCCGGGCCCTCTTCTCGAATACTTTGGCCAAATTTTAATCTTCGTAAAAATGGGATAAATACTGGTGATAATAATACTGCAATTAGAAATGATAAAAGAAGTGATAATAACAACACTAGTTCTAACATTCTATCACCCCTCCTTTCCTTCCTGTTGATAAGCATTAATTAGCTCTTCTAGTTTCATACCTCTTGAGGCTTTAAATAAAATCACCGTTTGGTCATCTACATATGACCGGATCGTTTTAACGGCCTCTTCTTTTGTTTTAAAATAAAAGGCTGCGGTCGACGATGTTGCGTAATGCTTGCTCCATTCATCATGCATCCAATGAACAAAGTCACCTACCCAAATAACGGTTGTAATCGGGGGCGTAATGGCTGCTGCAATCGAGCGGTGAAGCTCTTCTTCTTTTTCACCGAGCTCATATAAATCGCCTAAAACAACGATTTTCTTTTCAAAAGTTGGCATTTCTTTAACCGTCTCGATTGCGGCTTTCATTGAAGTTGGACTTGCATTATACGCATCATTGATGACAAGTTCTCCAAAGGGTCCTGTCGTTTTTTCAAGGCGCATGCCTGTAATTTGTACAGCTGATAATCCCGTTTGAATTTGTTCAGTATCAAAACCTAACTCTTGTGCTAAAGCGATACAAATGGCGGCATTTTTAACATTATGTTTACCGAGTAACGGAATTGAATATTGATGGTGATGAAAAACAAACGTGTAACCTTCTTGAAGCATTTTCACTTGTTCTATTTGCAAAACATTGTCTTGTTTAAATCCAATCGCTTTAGTTGACTCGTTCCAGTATGGTTTTAATAACTCTTCATCCCCGTCTATAAAGACACTACCACCAGCGGTCAACCCTGAAACTATCTCCATTTTCGCTTTGGCGATTCCTTCTCTACTTCCTAGTTGCTCCATATGAGATTCGCCGATATTGGTAACGATCGCTTGGTTTGGTTTGGCAATCGTTGATAATAGCTCAATCTCACGAAAGCCACTCATCCCCATTTCCAAAATTAAATATTGACAGTCGCATGGCATCGCCAAAATGGTTAACGGCATCCCAATATGATTATTAAAGTTTCCCTGTGTTTTATATGTGATAGCTCCTAAAGAAAGAACCGATTCCACTAAATCCTTTGTCGTTGTTTTGCCATTACTCCCCGTAATCGCAATGACAACAGGATTTACAACATCGCGATAGTTGGAAGCCATTTTCTGTAAAGCTTTTAAAGTATCCTCTACAAAAAAGAGTTGGAAGTTAGTTGGTAAATCATCCGGCACAGGTTCATGTTGATTCCACAAAGCAGCAGTTGCTTGGTTTTCAATCGCCTGTTTCACAAAATGATGTCCATTTCGATTCGCTACTAGCGGAACATATAACGCTCCTTTTTCCAAAGTTCTCGTATCTGTTGAAACAGATGGAAAAGTCATCTCTTTTAATGGATGTAATGTAGATAGAGATGGAATTAACGTTGAAGTTAACATAGTTTATATTCTCTCCTTAATCGCATCAAACGCTACTTCTCGATCATCAAAATGAATCGTTTTATCAGCAAACTGCTGGTACGTTTCATGTCCTTTTCCTGCGATAACGATAATGTCTCCTTTTTTGGCACTTGCAATTGCCTGTTCAATCGCTTCTTTTCGATCGACAATCACTTGATAGTTTGTATCTTTTAAACTTGAAGTCATATCGATTAAAATTTGTTTTGGATCCTCACTTCTTGGATTATCTGAAGTAAAAATCGCTTCTGTTGCAAATTTAGTAGCAATTTGAGCCATTACCGGTCTTTTTGTACGGTCACGATCACCACCACAACCGACAACTACCTTAATATCGCTTGGTGCTAATTCATTCACGGTTTCTAGGACATTTTTTAAACTATCTGACGTATGAGCATAATCGACAACAACGGTAAAATCTTGTTTTTCCGAAGCTCGCACCGTCTCAAAACGACCAGATATCCCTTTGACAGTTGCCAAAGAACGAACGATTGTCTCAATAGGTAGACCCGAAACATAACTACTTGCGACAGCTGCTAATAAATTATAAACATTAAATTTCCCGATTAAGCTTACATCGATGGCATAGCTTTGATTAAAGATGAATAAATCAAAACTCGTACCTTTTGCACTTAAACGAATATTTTGGGCCGTAATACTAGCTTCATTATCAATCCCATATGTTAAAAGGTTCGCACTCGTCATCTTCATTAGTTTTTTGGAAGCTGGATCATCAGCATTCAAAATAGCAAACTTATTTTCATATGCATTACCTAGCTGAGCAAATAAGAGACCCTTCGCAAAGAGGTAAGCTTCCATCGTTTGATGGTAATCAAGATGATCAGGGGTTAAATTTGTAAAAACAGCAACATTAAAGTCACAGCCATGTACACGGCCATAGTCCAATGCATGAGAAGACACTTCCATAAAAGCAGTCTCTACATTTGCTTCAACCATTTTATGAAACGTTTGTTGAAGTGTAAGAGATTCTGGGGTCGTATTTTTTGTTTTGACAATCTCTTCTCCTACTTTGGCATACATGGTTCCAATTACACCCGTTGTTTTTTTGGCCTCTTTAAAAATATGCTCTAGTATTAATGTTGTCGACGTTTTTCCATTTGTTCCAGTTACCCCGATTAAGTTAAATTTCTTTGTCGGATAATCATAAAAATGATTAGCGATTCTTGCCATCATACGTTTTGTATCACTAACAACAATGACAGGAACATCAAGTGCCAATGGTCTTTCAGCTAGAACAGCAACAGCACCTCGTTCTACAGCACTTTCGGCAAAATCATGTCCATCAACAGTATAACCATTAATACAAATAAATAAAGTATTCGCACTCACTTCCCGATTATCCATTTCCACCTTTTCAATAAGCGGATCCGCTTTTAAATCTATTTCTAAAAAAGGAATTACGTTCATTAGCTCTGATAATTTCATCATTATTAAACACTCCGTTCATCCGATAGCGCCAAGAATCACGGCATAATGATTTATGCCGTGGTTCATGCCACCATTATCGGTTATCCATTCATTTCAAAATAAACACACATAGAACCATTTTAGTCGTTTCCTTCTTGTTTGTCACCCATATAAAGTCGGATTGTTGATCCTGCTTTTACTTTTTCACCTGCTTGTGGTGATTGAGTGACTACATGTGTCCCTTCCCCAGATGCGTCCACTTGCAACTCATAATAAGATTCATGAACTTCTCGACGTGAGCGCCCAATCATATCGGGTACTTCTACAAGCGGTTCATCTGGCCACGTTAATTCCTTTTCAATCTGATTACTACGCTTCTCAACCCCCATTGCTCGTAAGCTATCACCGATAATCGTACCGACAATTGGAGCCGCAACTTGACCACCGTATTGAATCGTATCTTTTGGGTTATCAATCGCCACATAGACGACAATTTGTGGATCGTCTGCTGGCGCAAAACCTATAAAAGAAAGAATATAATTATTTTCAAGATAACGACCATCTTTCGCCTTTTGAGCCGTTCCTGTTTTCCCACCAATTCGGTAACCCTCTACAAATGCATTTTTCCCCGTCCCTTGAGCCACAACGGTTTCAAGTGCATGTCGGACTTGATCCGATGTCTCCTGTGACACCACTTGCCTTTTCATCACTGGTGCTTTACTATCGACAACTTCACCTGTAATAGGGTCAAGCCACTCTTTCGCTAAATACGGTTCATATAAATATCCACCATTAACAGCAGCTGCAACTGCGGCTACTTGTTGAATTGGTGTAACGGCTACACCTTGACCAAAGGCTGTTGTTGCAAGCTCAAGTGGGCCAACATTATCACGATTGAACAAAATCCCTGTTCCTTCTCCTTGGAGATCAATACCTGTTTTTTCCCCAAAACCGAAGTCTTCAATATAATCAAAGAGGCGATCTGTTCCTAAACGTTCTCCTAACACAACAAAACCTGGGTTACATGAATTTTGGACAACTTCCAAAAAGGTTTGCGAACCATGTCCACCTTTTTTCCAACATCTTAAATTACGCCCAGCGACATTTATATAACCTGGGTCATAGAACGTATCCTCTAATAAGTCTACTTCCCCTTCCTCAATGGCGGCTGAAAGGGTGATGATCTTAAATGTGGAACCTGGTTCATACTGCATCCAAACTGGTTTATTTTGATTATAAATTTCTGGTTCAACCTCACGAAATTCTTCAGGATTGTAATGAGGACGACTACTCATCCCTAAAATTTCTCCCGTATTCGGGTTCATCGCTATCGCTATCGCTCCATCAGGATTATACTTTGCCTCCGCAATATCTAGCTCCCTTTCAATAATCGTCTGAACACGACTATCTATCGTCAGTCCTAAATCGAGTCCATCTGATGGAGCCTTATATTCATCCGCATGATTAGGCATTCGATTTCCTTTCGCTGTCGCAAAAAAGGAAACATATCCCCTTTCTCCTTTTAAATAATCATCATAATACGATTCAAGCCCTGTTAATCCTTGATTGTCAATCCCAGCAAACCCTAACACATGGGACAAATAGCTCCCAAATGGATAATGCCTTTTACTATCTTCGGCAATATACACTCCTGGTAATCGCAAATCTCGCACTTCATCTGCTTTATCTTTGTCTATTTTTCGACCTTCTGGACTAACCCGAACAATAGAGGCATTTTTAGTCACCATTTCATAAGCTCTTTGCAAGTCCATATTTAATGTGGCGGCAAGCTTTTCAGCTGTCCCGCTAGGGTCTTTTACTTGCTTTGGTACGACTAATACCGATGGTGAACTAACATTTGTCGCTAGAACGATTCCATTCCGATCAACAATTTCTCCTCTTTTCGCCTCAAATGGAACATCACGACTCCACGAATCTTCCGCTAAATCCGTTAACCAATCACCTAAGACAAATTGAACATAACCTAAACGAAACGCGATCGTTAAAAAAACAGCCAGTCCAATAAAAAAAACAAGGATTAATCTCTTTTTTACTGTTACATTCGAAACCCGCACTAAAGTCAACCCCCCGCATCATTTCTCCTCAAGAAGCAAAAATATAGCTTGTTCTAACCTATGCTCTCTCTTAGAACAGTAGAACAATGCGGGTACTTTATGACTTTAGATTCTAAACTATCTCATTCTAACTAACTCAACTTTCGCAGAGTATGATTGGCTCTTAACCGTTGATAGAGATTGACTTTAGGGCGATACCATACTCAAATTGACTTTACATGAACGGTTCAATCGTTGACAGTCTGAACCCATCTCTTCGCAGGCTGTTGAAGGAAACTGTTCATTAAAATGAAGAGCTTCGGCTGTCGCTACCAAAACCATACTCCGCGTCCTGCGGGAACCTGGCGAGCCTCCTCGGCAAGCCTTGCGGGGTCTCGCTCCACGGTTTATTCCCGCGGGAGTCTCCGTATGGTTTTGTCCGCTAAGTGTAGGGGAGATGCTTGATGATATGTCCATTCTCAATCAGCTATTTCTAACGCAGAAGAACCTTCTTCTTAACTTTGTTGGTTAGGAAAAAAAATAGGTAGCTGTCACCTATTTTTTTCCTAAGTCTGCAGTAATGAAAACACAGGATTCAAATCGAAAAAAGCTCGATCATCTAGCTAACGTACAGAGCATCAACACGGATTTGTTTGCAACTGTAACGGATTTAGTCATTGAAAGAGAAAAATCATTCTCAAGCTACTGTACGTTGAAGTCATGACTGCTTTTTTATTCAATGAGAAAACCGAACCTAGATTCGACTCCAGTATCTAGCGGACAAACAGACACGGAGACTCCCGCAGGAATAAACCGTCCAATGAGACCCCGCAAGCGTGCTGAGGAGGCTCATGAGGTTCCTGCAGGACGCGGAGTGTCTGTTTGGGAGCGACCGCCGAAGAGCAGTACATTGTCTATTTTTTCTTAATGCACAGTTTATCCGTTTGGTGTGATAGTACGTTCTCGCTTTTCAAACGTGTCAAGAGCATTTGTTTAAGAGCTTCTATTCGCTCTGCCAACTAGTTGAACGGATTTTCTCGATGCGAAAGTTGAGTAACTAACTATCTTCACCTGACGATTCTTCTGTTTCTTCTAGCTCTTGTTCATTTTCTAATTCTTGTTCGACACTCTCATCATTTTTTTGTTTTAACTCAATCGTTATATAATCACCTGGTTTCACGGCACCCCCTGCCTCCGTATCTTGTGAGACAACATATCCGTATCCAAATAAATTAGGCGTTATTTCAAGCACATCAGCAAGACGTAACACATCGCGACTTGACCAGCCAAACATATCAGGTATTGAATAGGAATCTGAATCCGTCCGTAAAAAGACTTTTTCGCCTGCTAATAACCCTATTCCAGCTGCCGGCTCTTGAGAAATGACATTTTTGCCATCTCCTAAAACGACCACATCCAACTGTTCATTACTTAAAACTTCTTTCGCCTTTTTAACTGTTTCACCATTAAAATCATCTAGACGATAACCTTGCTCGGTCTCTTTTGCTATATCCTCTACAGTTGGAGCAATATTTAAATATTGTAATCCTTGTTTCATAATGGTTGTAAAAATCTTTCGTGATGGTTCAGACCCTGTTTCCATCTCAGAAATGTTTGGCCTTTCGACAGCCACATAAACGAGAAGACTTGGGTCATCTTTAGGAGCCATCCCTAAAAACGAGAAAATATTTTCACCGTGTCCTTGGATATATCCCGGACCAGCGGGATTTGGAATTTGAGCTGTTCCTGTTTTTCCGACGACATCAAAACCTTCTAAATAATACGGCCTCCCAGTTCCCATTGACTCGGTTACAGCCCCTTCTAACAAACCTAACATTTTTTCAGACGTTTCTTCGGATATTGGTTCCCCGACTACTTCAGGCTCATTCTTAACGACGATCTCGTTTGTGTTCGGATCCTCAATCCGGTCAATGACATACGGCTTCATCATTTGACCACCGTTTGCAATAGCCGTTGCCGCTTGAATTTGTTGAATCGGTGTGACCGCTGTCCCTTGACCAAAGGCCGTTGTCGCTACATCCATCTGGCTACCTCGAGCGATTAAGCTATTCACTTCATTTGGTAAATCAATTCCCGTTGGCTCAGTGAATCCAAATTTCTCCCAATAGTCATATAGCTTTTCTGCCCCTAAGTCTTCTAATGCTAGTTTCGCCATCGCCACGTTGGATGAACGATAAAAACCTTCTTCATACGTAATTTGTCCCCAACCTCGACCATAGTTATGATCTCGTACTGGATCAGGGCCTACTTGCATCGTACCTGATTGATATTGTTTATTTCGATCATAAACACCTTCTTCAATCGCAGCAGCCACCGTAAAAATTTTCATAGTGGAACCTGGCTCAAAGTGGTCTGAAACGGCATAATTCATATAATTCGTAATCGATTCATAGCGATTAGGGTTAAAGCTCGGGCGATTACTCATCGCTAGGATTTGACCTGTTTTAGGATCAGCAACAATCGCGATCATTCGCTCAGGCTCATACTCCTCATCAACCTCAGTCATTATTTGTTCTAACGCCGTTTGGATATTGGAATCAAGTGTCAAATAGACATTATGACCATTTTCAGCTGGTGAAATCATTTCCTCTTGATTCAATAACGGGATTCGCTTCGTGTCTGCTTGATAAGTAATACGACCATCCGTCCCTTGAAGATATTCATCCAAACTACGCTCCAAACCCATTCTTGACTCGGTCATATTTCTTTCTGTATAACCGATCACATGGGATGCATATGTTTGTTTAGGATAGTACCGCCTCGGTTCACTTGAAAAAAAGATACCATCAAGTTCTAATTCATTAATTTCGACCATTTGTTCATACGTTAAGTTCCTCGCTCCTGAACCTAACTCAACCTGGAACTTACCTTCCTGTGATAAAAGCCTCGTTAAATTATCAACCTCTTGATTTATGTAAGGAGCTAATGCCTCTGCTGTTGCACTTGGATCTTTTACATATTCTCTTTGCTCTGTATTTAGTACGGCATAAACATTATATGACATTACTTCTTCAGCAATAATTCCACCACTTCTGTCATATATCGTCCCCCGTTGTCCCTTTAAATCAATGGAGCGACTCCAACGCTCCTCTGCTAGTGTATCTAGCTCATGCCCACTTACTTCCTTTGTGACTTGAATAAAAGCAATTCGTCCAACAAAAATAGCAAAAACGGTAAAGAAGATTACCATCAGAACGACTGCCCGAACATTTGTTACAGCTCTTTTAATTTCCATATACTCACTCCTATCCGCTAACAAAACAAGAAAAAAATCGCTTTTTTCTTGTCGATTGGCCATCCCTTCTGTTCGATTGTGTAAAAAAAACTAGTTCAATGAATTGAACTAGTTTTGAGGTTGAACAGCCTTTACTTGATCCCCTTGGAAGGTCATACCCATTTCTTTAGCTTTCTCGATGATACGTTCAGGGTTACTATATTCATCCACTTGCAAGCTCAATCCAGCATTTATCTCCGTTTGATTGGACACTTGTTGTTGCAAACCTTGAATTTCTGTATTCGTCTTATATAACTCCACATAATTATTGACGATAAATGCAGCCACTAAAAAAACAGCGGCAGCCATCAATGCAATTATTACTCGTTCACCTTTTGTAACTGTATGTCGAACATGTCTAATGACTTTCTTTTTTCGTTGTGGTTGTAATGGCTCTTGTTGATGTTGGATGTTACGTGCAACCATACTCATATATTCCCCTCCTCATTTTCACTGTTTTTCAGCAACTCTTAATTTCGCTGATCTTGAGCGATTATTATCGATTAGTTCTTCTTCACTTGGAACAATCGGCTTTCTCGTGACTAATTTTAACGGTGCTTCAAAACCTTCAGGAATAATTGGTAGTCCTGGTGGTAAATCGGGACCTTTACTTTTTTCTTTAAACACTTCTTTACACAAACGGTCTTCTAAAGAGTGGAATGTAATGACAGCAACTCTTCCACCCTTGTTCAAAAGTTCAATCGAATCTTCTAAAGCATCTTCAAAAGCACCTAATTCATCATTAACCGCAATTCGAATCGCTTGGAACGTTCGTTTTGCAGGGTGCCCCCCTGTTCTTCTTGCCGGAGCAGGGATCGCATCTTTAATAATGTCAACAAGCTCTCCTGTTGTTTCGATCTCCTTTTTGGCACGATATGCTTCTATCTTTCTTGCAATTTGTTTGGCGAATTTTTCTTCACCATAACGAGTAATGATTTTCGCTAATTGACCAAACTCCCACTCATTAACAACTTCAAAAGCACTTAATGGAGCCGATTGATCCATACGCATGTCCAATCTTGCATCTTGATGGTAACTAAACCCGCGTGTTGCATCGTCCAATTGTGGGGAGGAGACACCTAAATCAAAGAGAATCCCATCCACTTTCGTAATGCCACGCTCGTTTAGTTCTTCTTTTATGTACCGGAAGTTGGATTTAATTAACGTAAATCTACCTTTATAGTCTTTAAACTTATCTTCCACAAAAGCAAGGGCCTCGTCGTCTTGATCAAAGGCGTATAAATGACCATCTTCATTTAGCTGTTGAACGATGAGCTCTGAATGCCCACCTCGACCAAGCGTACAATCTACATAGACGCCATCCGGTCTTATATTTAAACTATCTACTGATTCTTTTAATAATACAGTTACGTGGGTGAACATTTTATTACCTCTCTCTGCTTGTCTTCAAGCATCCACTTAAAGATCAAAATCAATAATATTCTCAGCAATCTCACTAAAGGAATCCTCTGATTCGGCAAAATACTCTTCCCAATTTTCCTTTGCCCATACCTCGACACGATTGGAAACACCGATGACAACACATTCCTTTTCGAGCTGAGCATAATCTCGCAAAGGTACAGCAATGTTTATTCTTCCCTGTTTATCAATTTCACATTCGGTAGCCCCTGAAAAGAAAAATCGGGTGAATGCTCGTGCATCTTTTTTAGTAAAAGGGAGTGCTTTTAGAGATTGCTCTAACTTTTCCCATTCTTGTAGGGGATAGACAAATAAACAGCGGTCTAAACCTCTGGTTACAACAAAGGACGCACCGAGACTGTCTCGGAATTTGGCCGGTATAATCATACGTCCTTTTTCATCGATGTTATGGCGATACTCCCCCATAAACATAATCGATTCATCTCCCCCCACTTTGTAACTCTAATCTACCACATCCCTCCACTTTGTACCACTATTTAATCAATTAAACACCACAAAAAAAAATCCTGCTCTTATACAGGATTTTTCGTTCTCTTTCTTTTGACAGTGAAATCATACTTTTTTTTACAGGAAAACAAGCTTATGTTTGCCATCCACGGTCATATTGAGTTCGATTAATCGACATAATCCAGCCCTTCCGACTAGATTTAGTAAAATTATCGGATGAATGACGCGCTCTTGTGGTCGATTTAACGGATATAACCACAAATTTGTTTCATCAAACTTAGACAAAACATAAGAATGTTTTTTCATCAAATGATTTCGCATTCTTTTTTCTACAAATTCTATTTCACGATTTAAAATATCTAAATTTTTATCTGCTAGCTTGCCAATCGTGTAATCAATTTGACCAGCCAATTGACGTAATGGGGCATGCTCTTTTTCAATCGCTGCCTTTACATTTGCAACCATTTCAGATATTGGAACCTCTTCACAGTTATCAAGCCATTGTTCTCGTAACTTAGCCCCTTCTCCATTCACAAACGCTTCGACTGAATAGGATTGTTCTTTTAACCACTTTTCCGTCATTTTTGGTACAACAGTCACCGTTAAACGCGGCATGACAGGTGGCATTTTTAAATCAAATAATTCAAAGCTACGGCGTAGTGTCGCCCAATATTTAATCTCACCCGGTCCTGACACAAAAGCGAGCACTGGTAGTAAGACTTCCTGCATAAGTGGACGGGTCACGACATTATTACTAAACGCTTGTGGCGTTTCCTGAATTTTATTTAATAACTGTTCCTTCGTATAACTTTGACCATGATCCCTGACATAAAAAAGTCCATTTACATAGTCGAGACGACAACGCTTGCCTTCATAATCAAGGAATAAATGAGCATTTTCTTTTTCCGTCTCAATCGGATAACCGAAACCTGCCCGAGCAAATTCTTCCGCTCCATTTTGTTGGGCAATTTGCAGCTCATCAACTTTCTGCACTAATTCGGCAAAAAAGCCAGCTTCAATTTGGCGAATTTCCGGTGCATGCGAATCCAACAAGACAAGCCCATAATCTTGAAATAGCCAGCTCATTAACTTCGCAAAAAAATCAACATACGTTTTTGAGCCTTCAGCATAATGGTTAACTACTGCTGTAAGCTCTTTTGTATACTCCGTTTCAGGAAGCTCCGCGAAGATACCATCCAGCCAATTCGATAATTGTTGCTGATTTAAAATCGTTTCAGAGGCTGATTTTTGCTCTTGATCTGAATCTAATAAAACCTTTTTCCAACGTTCTTTCTTTTGTTGAAAAACAAATCGAATTTCATCTAAATCATGATCTTCACCTGCAATCCAAAAAACAGGAATTACCGGTACGCCAAGCCTTTCCTCTTGTTCCTTCGCAAGTATAATCGTTGTGAGCGCCTTATAAAAGGTATACATTGGACCTGTTAATAACCCTGCCTGCTGACCACCAACGACAACGACTGCTTCCTTATTTCTTAACTTATGTATATTTGCTAATGCCTTTTCAGGACATTCTAAGCGCTTATGAAAAGCCGTTAAATAAGCACAAAGTTTCTCCCTTTCGTAACTTCGCTCATTCAAATCTGCTAGTCTTCTTTCAAATTGTTGCTTATCATTCATGGCATAGTGAAAAAAACTTTGTACGGTTGGAGCACCTACCATATAGTCCTTTAAAAAGCCAGTCTCCATTGAATGGCTCAAATCCTTAACTTCCATTCTTCATTGACGTCCCTTCTTCTTGAAGTAGCATTTTCCAATTATAACTATCATCAATCGACTGATTCTCTATGTTGTTATTCCTTGAGTATTTTCGATTCTAATCAGATCACTTATGTCCATATAGTAGCAAAGAGAACTCATTCCACCAAATTATCTGCTCGAAGACGTTCCATTATTTAACCAATTTGAAAAACTCGACTAATTAAACCATATCCACTTAGAAGAATGTAGAGCAAGAAAAAAATAAGAAAGTTCATTCTTAATATACCTCTAAACAACTTAGATACGACTAAATCACCCGAAACCCTCCAATGAATCCAAGTAACTATCATCGCAATCATAATAACTGTTAAACATATAAACCAAAAAAAAGAACGTGACCAAATCTCAAACGATATAAAATAAACGGAAATTATAAACCAAATCGCTGAAAAATCAGAAGCAAGGCGAATTGCTCTTTTTTTATTTTTGATCCGTTTTACTGTGAAGATATAAATAACATACCAAGCTAGAATAGGTAAAGTTGCAAATGTTGCAAACACCCAAGAAAAAGCCGTTGTCATTGGCCAGCCCCCCTAAAAGATTGTTGTTCAATACCTTTTATCGCTTCGTATAAGAAAAACAGTGATGGCACGGATTGGCTTTGTTCGTTAGCTTTACGAATCACATAGCCGACAATAGCTTCCAATTCTGTTTTTTGACCTTTTGCTCGATCCCGAAGCATCGAAGACTCGTTTTCTTTTGTTGCCTGACAAACTTCAATTACCTTTTCTAACCCTTGCTTACCATTCATCCCTAAAACTTGAACAGTCTCTCTAACAATTTCACTCATTAGCTTATAATAAGAATCATTCGTTAGCAATGCCCCATTTTTCACTTGTAACAAAGCTGTCAAAGGGTTAATCGCAACATTCACGAGTAATTTTGTCTGAAGCATCTTTTGCCAATCCTTTTTATGATAAAAGGGAAAGTTCACATCTTCACTCTTTGAAAAGAAGTTTGGGAGGACGGAATCTTCCTTGCTCCCTTGAAAGATGGACCAATTAATCCTTCCGACACCTGTATGGGAGACTAGATTATCCTCCAACCTCATCGCTCCATGCTCTACAACCGCTAATCCTATCTCTTCATGATTAAATAACGATAAGCATTCAATATGGGACATCCCATTTTGCACAAATAAAACAGCCTTCGCTTGGATACTTCCAGACAAACGATCTAAAACCTGTTTTAAATGATAGGATTTGACCGCAAAAATAACACAATCTGTTCGTATCGTCTCTATCTCCTTTACCGCAACAGCTTCTATGCGATATTTTTCGACTGTACCTTGATTTGTTTTAAATATTAGACCTTTTTCATTCAAAATTTGAGCTTGCGATTCTCTATTTGTGATTAACGTTACCTTATGACCTACTTTGGAACTAAATGCCGCTATTAATAGTCCTATCGATCCTGCCCCTACAATTGTCACATTCATTATGATCGTCCCTTGCTATTTTCTATTCTGTTTTATTTATTAATTATAAAGTTCTATCTATTTAATGAGAAGCCTTTTTCTACATCGATTTCAATAAAAAAATGATTCTTACTCAACTTTCGCAGCGTATGATTGACCATTAACCGTTGATAGAGATTGACTTTAGGGCGATACCATACTCAAATTGACTTTACATGAACGGTTCAATTGTTGACAGTCTGAACACATCTCTTCGTAGGCTGTTGAAGGAAACTGTGCAGTAAAATTAAGAGCTTCGGCTGTCGCTCCCAAAACCATACTCCGCGTCCTGCGGGAACCTGGCGAGCCTCCTCGGCAAGCCTTGCGGGGTCTCGCTCCACGGTTTATTCCCGCGGGAGTCTCCGTATGGTTTTGTCCGCTAAGTGTAGGGGAGATGCTTGATGATATAGCCATTCTCAATCAGCTATTTCTAACGCAGAAGAACCTTCTTCTTACCTTTGTTGGTTATGGAACTAAATAGGTAGTTGCCACCTGTTTTCCCTAAGTCTGCAGGAATGAAAACATATGATTCAAATCGCAACAAGCTCGATCATCTAGCTAACGTACAGAGCATCAACAATGATTGGTTTACAATGGTAACGGAATTAGTCATGGAAGGAGAAAAATCATTCTCAAGCTCATGTACTTTGAAGGAATGACTGTTTTTTTATTCAATGAGAGAACCGAACCTAGATTCAATTCCATTATCTAGCGGACAAACAGACACGGAGACTCCCGCAGGAATAAACCGTCCAATGAGACCCCGCAAGCGTGAAACGCTGAGGAGGCTCATGAGGTTCTCGGCAAGGAGCGGAGTGTCTGTTTGGGAGCGACCGCCGGAGGGCATTGTACATTGTCTATTTTTTCTTACTGCGCAATTTATCCGTTTGGTGTGATAGTGCGTTCTCGCTTTTCAAACGTGTCAAGGGCATTTGTTTAAGAGCTTCCCTTTCGCTCTGTCAACTAGTTGAACCGATTTTCTCGCTGCGAAAGTTGAGTTATTATGTATGATAAACCGAATTTTCGTAACTTTTATTGTAGAAGAAAGAGAAATCAATAGCATGAAGTTTGATTTTTTAGTAAACTATATGTAAGCTTTATCATTTTAAGGGAGGCTATTTGTATGGCTAGTCATGAAGTTACAAGATTATTAATTAATTACAAAACCATTGAAGAATTCAAAAACTTCCGTGAGTTCGGTGCCGCTGAACTATACATGAAAGAAGATTTGGAACAGAACATTATTGAAAATGATAGTGAGTCGCCGTTTTATGGCATCTACTTTGGCAAGAAACTAGTAGCACGAATGAGTTTATACCGTATCGAACAAAAATTCGATCGTTATTTCGAGCCTGCACAAGACTATTTAGAACTTTGGAAATTAGAAGTACTCGAAACTTATCGCGGTAAAGGATACGGTAAAGCACTTGTTGATTTTGCTAAATCATTTAATTTACCAATTAAAACGAACGGCCGTGTAAATTCGAGCGATTTTTGGGAGTCAATGGGCTTTGAAGCTGTTACATATAACCCAGCACGTGATCGTGGTGAAAATCCATTTGTTTGGTATCCAGAAGGCGTTCACGAGCAACCTGTCCTAACTGAAGAATAACATACAATCACAAAGGAAACTTTATCTTTTAAATGTATTAAAGAGACTGAGACAAAACCCTCCTCTGATATGAAAAGCCGGTGACATTTTAACCTAGTAAAATGTCACCGGCTTTCATTATATTTATCGGACCCGAAGTGGCTGGCGATGGATAGCGTTCTTCTCACCGTTCCCGAAAATCATGCTCCGCGTCCTGTGGGGTGGCACCAAACTCTTTGTTCATTTTAGTTATTATTTAAACTGCCTGACTGACGACTTTTCAGCGCTTATTCAACTGTGCGATTATAAACGTCAATAGCTCTATTTGTCCCTTCTACAGCTTGATCAATAGCCGTTTTAGGATCTGTGCCTTGCAGCATACCTTCTAATGCCGAAACAACTTGTTGGCGAGCCTCTGGAAACACACCCATTAAAGCTCCTTGTGTTGCTGTTGAAGATATTGTCTCTTGTAATTGTTCGATAGGAACACGAAGCTGTGGATACATTTCATGTTCTTTTTCTACAATTTCTTCCTCGTAAGCTAATGGATTTATCGCAAAATAACCTGTATCAATATGCCACTCTGCTTGAACCTCTGGAGTTTGTAAATATTTTAAGAAGTCAAAAGCGGCCGCTTGCTCTACTTCTTCGATTCCATTTGCCATCCAAATAGAGGCTCCCCCTATAATAACACCATTTCTTTCCACTTCATCTGCATGAGGAATAAAGGTAACTCCTACTTCAAAATCAGCATTATCAATTACACCTTTTGTTCCTGCTGAAGAATCTAAATACATAGCCACTTGACCTGCTTGAAATGCCGCTCTCAAGTCGTCCCAATTTTGACCAAAATAACCAAAGTCACCAGCTTGATTCATCTCATGAATCCATTCAAAAACTTTTAAACCTTCTTCCCCATTAAAAAGGGCTTCCGTTGCATTATCAGATCTTCCATTATCCATATCAACATAATGACCACCTTGTGTAGCAACTAATTGTTCAAAAAACCAACCATTCCCTAAAATCGAGAAACCGTAACGACCGTCATCCGTCAATTTCTCAGCAGCTTCTTTGATTTCTGCAAATGTACTTGGAGGATTTTCCGTATCTAAACCTACCTCTTCAAACATATCTTTATTATAGAATAAAGCTGGTGTGGATGAATTAAAAGGCATAGAATAGAGCTTATCATCAACTGAATAATAGCTTAGAATATTTTCCTCTAACTGAGTGATATCATAACCTTCTTTGTCAATCCAATCTTGAACTGGTGTTATATATCCACTCTCAATCATATACTTTGTACCGATTTCAAAAACTTGAACTAAGGCTGGTGCATCACCTGTTCCACCTACACTACGGAATTTCGTTAACAGCTCTTCATAGGATCCTTGATACTCGGGTTGAATATAGACTTGATCTTGTGATTCATTATATCCATCAACAACCTCATCAAGTGCTTCACCAAGCTCCCCTCCCATTCCATGCCAAAACTCAATCGTTACTATATCTTCTTCTGTAAAAGCCGGTTCCACTTCTTCAGCCGTCTGTTCTACTTCTGGTTGTTCATCTGAACCACACGCCACTAATAAACTTCCAACAAAAATAAACATCCCATCCAAACCAATTTAAACTTCATTATCTTCTCTCCCTTATTATTTAATAGCACCTTCAGTTAACCCCTTTTGTAATTGTTTTTGTCCAATAAATAATAGACATAATGTCGGAATAATTACGATGACAACTCCTGCCATAACCACCCCCCATTCTGTAGCAACTTCTACTGTTTGCAATTGTTTTAATCCGATCTGAACCGTACGCTTGGAATCATTTGTTGTCACAAGCAAAGGCCATAAGTACATATTCCACGTTGTCAAAAAGCTGTAAATCCCTAAAGTAACTAAACTCGTTTTGGAATAAGGCAGAACCACTTTGTAAAAAAATTGAAAATGATTAAGTCCTTCCACCTGAGCCGCTTCATATAATTCATTCGGAATGGTTTTAAAATGCTGTCGAAGCAAAAAGGTACCAAATGCAAGGGCAAAAAACGGAACTGTTAAACTAAGATAAGAATTCAACCAGCCGAGACTTTGTATCGTGAGGAAATTCGGGATCATTGCCGCTTCCCAAGGGATCATTAAGGTTGAAATAAACAATAAAAAAATCGCATTTCGTCCTTTAAATGGAATAAAAGCAAAAACAAAAGCAGCCATTGAACAAACAATTAGTTGTCCAACCATTACCGAAGTCGAAACGATAAAACTATTCATTAAATATTGAACTAATGGGACCGACTGAAACACCTTTATATAATTTTCGATATGCAAACCACTTGGAATAAGGGTTCTACTAAGTACTTCCGCCCCTGTCATAAAACTGACAAGGAAAGCGTAAATAATCGGAAAGAAAATGATAAGAGCACTTAAACTCAACAAACTGTATAATAAAATCGATTTCATTCGTATCATTGATAATGCACCTTTCTTTCCCCGATTTTAAACTGGAACAATGTCAACACAAGAACAATAGCAAATAAAATAACAGCTTGTGCACTTGCTATTCCAAATTGATAATTTATAAATGCTTCTTGATAAATAGAATAAACAATTAAATTGGTAGACTCAGCTGGTCCACCTTTCGTTAAAATATCAACCTGTCCAAATGATTGAAATGAGTTTATAAATGTAATCGTCACGATAAAAAATAACGTCGGGGAAAGCATCGGTATCGTCACTTTAAACAACTGATAGAAATATCCAGCCCCATCAATTCTTGCACTTTCATATAAATTTCTATCAATATTTTGTAGCCCTCCTAATAAAATTAAAAACGAAAAACCAGTATTCATCCAAACAGTTGTTATCGCAATCGATATTAAAGCCCAACCCGGATCTAATAACCAAGAGACCGGATTAAGATTAAAAAAAGCAAGAAAATGATTTAAAGTCCCCACAGTTGGATGAAATAAAAACAACCAAATAACAGAAGAAGCCGCTACAGACATTCCTAAAGTTGAAGAAAATAATGTTCTAAAAAAACCAATTCCCCGCAATTTTTCATTAGCAATTAACGCTAAAAATAAGGCTAAAACGACACCACTAGGGACCGTATAAAGAACAAAAAGAAAAGTAGAAACCATACTTTTTTGAAAGCGGCTTAATTCAAATAAGTAAAGATAATTTTCTAAACCAACAAATAAGGCCGCATTCCCTTGTGGGTCTGTCAGAAAGAAACTTAAATAAATCGTTTTAATCATTGGATAAAAGAGAAACACAGAAAATAATAACAGTGAAGGTAATAAATAAAGCATCGCTATTCGTACATTTCTCGTCCTGTCTCTTAATGATCTTTTTTTCCTTTTTAAATGACTCTCATTAATTTTCTCTAAAACTGACTGTTCTGGTGAACTCAAAGAGCTTGTACCTCCTTATGGAAAGGTGATACATTTTGGGGTGATTGAATAACTTGTCCACTTTCACCATCAAATAGGTGGATATTTTCAATAGAAGCATAAACTTTCAATTCCTGATTAGATTCTAGAGGCCATTGCCCTGACCACTTAGCTTTCCATGTTTCATTTTCAAATGTAAACAAAATTACACTTTCATTCCCTAATACTTCGCTATTAACAACCTTCGCATGAATAACTAAATCACTGGCATTCTCTCGTTCAAATAAGATATGTTCAGGTCTTAATCCAACCTTCACAGACGAACCCATTTTCAAATGACTTAAAGAAGGAATAACTATACTACCCTCTTTATTAACTAACACTTCTCCTTTTTCATTGACCGTTCCATTTATAAGATTCATAGGAGGGGCACCAATAAAAGTTGCTACAAACTCATTGGCTGGCTGATTGTATACTTCTAATGGCGTTCCAATCTGCTGTACTTCTCCATTTTTTAACACCATTATTCGGTCCCCCATTGTCATTGCTTCTACTTGGTCATGAGTCACATAAATCATCGTTGTTCCTAATTTACGTTGCAGTTGCCTAATTTCGTACCTCATTTGGCCTCTTAATTTTGCATCTAAGTTGGAAAGAGGTTCATCCATTAAACAGATGGGCATCTGACTTACAACCGTACGCGCCAATGCGACACGCTGTCTTTGCCCCCCTGACAATTCTCTTGGTTTTCTATGTAAGTAATCGGTAAGACCAAGTAGTTCTGCTGCCTCTAAACAGCGTTTTTTTCTTTCTTCTTTTTTACTTTTTTCACCTTCAAGCCAAATAAGATGTTTTCCTCTACACTTAAGTGTGGATAAAGTGCGTAGTTCTGAAAAACCATTGACAACCCTCGTTTACTCGGCTGAAGTTGATTAGCTTCATTCCCATCAAAAAGTAATGTTCCTACTGATATCTCTTCTAATCCAGCTATCATTCTTAGAAGAGTACTTTTCCCGCAACCAGATGGACCAACTAATATAAAAAACTCCCCTTCTTGAATTTCTACATTTACATCTTTTACAGCAAATGATTGCTCATCATATGATTTACATATATTCTGTAGTTCGATTTTTTTCATAACTCCACCTTCTCCTCTAAATTGTTCGAATACTAAGTCATAACTCATATAGTTAGTTAATAGCTTTGTGTTAAAGGCATCATTCACAAGCTTAAATGTACCAATCATTTATTAAGTTATAACAGGTGAAATATTAAAAATTTTTTAACTATGTAAAGAATCTACTCTTTAGCTAAATGTTGTAAAACTTCTTAAAGCTCTTAATCAAACTTTTCAAGAAATGGAGTGCTTTGAATAGTAAATAAAAAAAAGGAAATACTCATTTACTAGAACAAAGTCTATCTTTACTAGTTAATGCATAAGAATAGAGCAATGAGTGAAAAAGGAGGGATTAGATGACGACAATACGTCAGGATGCTTGGAGTACAGATGAAGATTTAATTTTGGCAGAAGTGGTTCTGCGCCATATACGTGAAGGAAGTACTCAACTAGCCGCTTTTGAAGAAGTCGGTCAACGCTTATCAAGAACAAGTGCAGCATGTGGATTTAGATGGAATTCATCTATTCGAAAAAAATATGAATCAGCCATCCACTTAGCCAAAAAGCAACGAACAAAATTAAAAGGGATTCATTCAGTGGAAGAGCAGGCAAATGAACAGCTCAGTGAAAAAGCAAATGAACAAGCAAGTGAAAAAACAATCGCTAAAGCTCAAAATGTACGTGTATTTGCCTCAAAACAAGAACAAATCAATCAGAGTGAGCTTTTAGAACAAAAAAATACAGAAGTGAGTCATAAAGAGAAAACTTCTGAGCTTACGATGGAAAAAGTTCTTTCTTTTTTAAGTAACTACACGAAAGAAAGAACAGAAAATGTTGAATATAAAAAGTTACTGGAGGAAAATCAAAGGTTACGAGAGCGACTTGTCAAGGTAGAGGAAGAAAAACGTGTTATGAAAGACGACTATCGCTCCTTATTAGCGATTATGGATAGGGCAAGAAAACTCTCTTTATAAAATAATTATTTACACATAAAAAACAAGCTATAAACAGATTCTTCTGCTCATAGCTTGTTTTTAAGTATTATTTACTTACTACTTCTTGGCCTTTATATGAACCACACTCTTTACAAACACGGTGAGCTAATTTAAGCTCTCCACACTCAGAGCATTTTACCATACCAGGTACCGCTAATTTGTAGTGAGTACGACGCTTATTTTTACGAGTCTTAGACGTTCTTCTGAAAGGTACTGCCATCATTCCCACCTCCTTACAGGTTTTCGGTTTGCAATCAAGACTATTCTTAGTTGCATGTATGAAAGGAAGCCGACTTTACATTATCGGTGCTTCGATTTTCTTACTTCTTGTCAAAAAACTTTGCTAAATCTGCCAGTCTCGGATCAATCCGATTTTTCACATCTTCTTCTGATACTACTTCCCAATCCTTACCTTCTGAAGGCGCTTTTGGCTCTTCGACTTCTTCCGCAAAAATTTGCATTGGTATCTCAAGCAAAATCTGCTCCATTAAATAAGGTTCAAGATCAATTTGACTTCCCTCAATCGCATGAATTTCTTCATCTTCATCGTCCTCAGCTTGGGTCCAACCTTCTCCTTGCTGAAATTGCTCTTTCACATTTAAATCAATTGGTAACAAAACATCGACTAATGTTCGAGAACAAGGGAGTGTTAATGTCGTTGTCATCCGAAACGTAAAAGTAATCATATCTCTTACATAATCGATTTTTCCAACAATCCGTACTGGTTCAATTGCTCGAATTTCTCCATCACGTTCTTTAATTGCTGATAAATCAATCGTTTCATCAAATTGAAGCGGTTTATGCTTAGCCGCCTGTAGCTGTTGTAATGACCAAATCATTTCATATCACCTCTAAGGCAACAAAAGTAATTATAAATCTCGCCATTTTTTTTGTCAACCTTTTTTCTTTACAGTCTATCCATTATAATGAATGGAACATATATTGTTTCAAACATTAGATTTTATTGTAGCATGTTTAAAATCACACGTAAAGCAACGGTTTTACTCCTCTTTTGTAGAGAGGATATTGAAAAATCTGAATAAAACGGAGGAACACTTGTGAAAACAGTTGGTTTAGTCGTTGAATACAATCCATTTCATAACGGACATCTTTATCACTTAACAAAATCAAAAGAACAGACAAAGGCAGATGTTGTCATCGCGGTCATGAGTGGTTCATTTTTACAAAGAGGTGAACCGGCTTTAGTCTCCAAATGGCAACGAACAAACATGGCACTTGCTGGAGGGGTGGACATCCTTGTCGAACTTCCTTATTATTACTCCGTTCAAAAAGCACAAACCTTTGCTGAAGGGGCGATTCGAATTTTAAATACGTTATCTGTTGATACCGTTTGTTTCGGAAGTGAATCAGGAGACATCACCTCCTTTTATGAACTTCATGAATTTATGACCACTCATAAAGAAGAGTGGGATAACGAAGTAAAAAAAGAAATGTCAAAGGGCTTAAGTTATCCAAAGGCAGCATCGAATGCTTTTACTACCTTAACAAATGAATCGAAACCATTGCTCTCCTTAGCAGAACCAAACAATATATTAGGCTTTCATTATGTCGAAGCCCTACATAAATGGAGTAAAACGATGCGTGCCGAAACGATTTTACGAACGAAGGCTCAATACCATGATGAAGAGATACAGGATACTCAAATAGCTAGTGCCACAAGTATACGAAAAGCGTTATTTGAGCACGAATCTTTTGACCAAATTAGAACTGTCTTACCACAAACAAGTTATGAACAATTATTAACATACGGGAAGGAATTCCATGTATTTCATGATTGGGAAGCGTATTTTCCTTTATTACAGTATCAAGTCCTCTCTTCAAGTGTAGCTAAATTAGAACAAATTTATGAGTGTGAGGAAGGGTTAGAATACCGCTTAAAAGAAACGATCAAACGCGCAAGTAGTTTTAAAGAATGGATGCATTTATTGAAAACAAAACGGTACACTTGGAGCCGCCTACAACGATTAGCAACCCATGTGCTCACCCAAACAACGAAAACAGAAATGAGTCAATTATTAAAAGACGGCCCGCTCCCTTATATTCGTTTACTGGGAATGTCGCAAAAAGGACAAGCTTATTTAAGCTCGATTAAAAAAGACCTTGACACGCCTCTTATCAGTCGTTTAGCCGAAGCAAAAGGTTTTGCCGCAACCCATGATGAGCGTATATCAAACGTTTATAAAATGGCCTTACCTCCAGAAATAAGAGCTCAATCTCTTTATGATGAATACAAACAGATTCCAATCCGGGGTCATTAAAGAAAGAAACAAAAAGACTGCCTCCATCAGATGGTTTTCTTGACCTGATGGGACAGTCTTTTAAATTGTGTCATCGTTTATCTTAAAAATGTTACTTTCCTTCTAATTGTTCAAGGAATTCTAAAGCATCATCTATCGTATCTATCGGCACTACGACAACATTCGCATCAATATCTTCTGCTGCCTCTAATGCTTGTGCATAATTAGAATCGGTACGTCCTTCTTCTGATGGAGCAAAGAAATAGTCAGCACCAGCTTTTTCTGCTGCTACAAGCTTTTGGGCCGCTCCACCAATCCGACCAACGGTTCCACTTTCACTAATGCTTCCTGTTCCCGCAATATGATAGCCCTTTGTAAGGTCTTCTTCACTTAATTGATTCATAATTTCTAAAGAAAACATGAGCCCAGCAGAAGGTCCACCTATTTGCTCTGTATCCATTTTGATGTCAGGATCAAACGTGACTTCGCGTGCTGTCACAGGATTTGCAATTCCAATTCCAACCCGTTCTTCCTCACCTTCTTGTAAATATTGTTCTGGAAACTTTGAAAACCCTACCTCATACGTTTCTTCTACATCATTGCGTATTAAGGTAAACGTTACAATATCCTCTTCCCCTTTACCTTCTAATAATGAAAATAAATCCTCAACATGTCGTACGGTTTGTCCATCGATTTCAATAATTCGGTCACCAATTTCTAATTTTTCTTCGGCCGGCATTTCTTCAATTAATTGAGTAATAATCGCCCCTTGATAATCATACTGGACATCTTTTCCCGCTTTTTCATAAGCTATGATCGTTGCTGCCTGCTGGGAATTATTCATGAGCATAATTTGCCGATGATGATATTCGCGATCGGATTCACCTTCATACCTTATCGTCTCATCAGGATGTAACACCCTATAAGGGCTTAAATAAGACCACAGATAAAGAAATGTATTGGCCCGCCCCATTTGAATCGTCGTTAACATAAACGTTCCAACATCCTCATTAGCGGTAGCTTCCTCCGCCCCTTCCAGCTCGATATACTGTGATAAAATCTCTGCAGACCCTGGTTCTGAATAATAATAAGGTAGTTGATAAAAATATAAAGCACAAAATAAAACAATCAAAATGATATATCGCTTTTTAAAAAATGAATTTTTTTCACTCAACGTTGTGTTCCTCCCAATTATCAATCACTTCTTTTAAACTTTTTATTTTTTCAGTTGCGGCTATCACACCTGCTTCAATAATTGCATCAACATCTTTAAAAATGAGTCCATTCGTTTGTTTGACCATCGGATTAATCATAAAAGCTTGTTCTAGCTGTTGATGTTTGCTAATCTCTCTTCCCATCATATCAATCGTTAATAAAATCACATCATAAATAGAAGTCGCTTTTTGTTCGCTTTTATAGGAAGAAACATCGATACCAATAATAATATCGGCCCCCATCTCTTTGACAACTGAAGTCGGGACACGCTCCAAAACACCACCATCGACAAGAACCTGTTCATTTTTAGTTACGGGAACAAAAATCCCTGGGATTGATATACTTGCTCGAACCGCATCTGCTATATCCCCATCTTGAAAGACAACCTTTTTCCCTGAAATTAAATCTGCGGCCACAATGGAGACTGGAATCGGAAGCTCTTCTAACCTTTTTCCTTTCGCTAAAATACGAATTAATTTCACAACTTTATCTCCCTTAATAAACCCTAACTTAGGGACGATGTAATCAACATAATATTGTCGCCGAAAAAACTTCGCGAACTTTTCCATCGACTCTGGCGTTTGACCAACCCCATACAGTCCAGCGACCAAAGCACCCATACTACTCCCTGCGACTACATCAATTGGAATATTATGTTGTTCTAAAACTTTTAATACCCCTATATGGGCAAAACCCCTCACACCACCTGCACCAAATGCAACTCCGATTGTAGGACGTTGTTTTCCCATCAATATCCAACTCCTATCATACGATTTCCACGATTCTTTTTCAATCATATGGTCTAATCCAATGAAGTAGACGTATATTTAAATGTATCGGGTGAGACTAGCTCTTTGCCTTTTATTTATTCATATGAGCCGATTCTTGTCTTATGTTTATGTTACTTTACCCTTTTTAATTTTGAAATGGAGCAAAGGAGGCTTATCTTTTGAGTGCAAAAAAAACCAAAACTCTCCTGCTCGCTAGCATCGCTATATTTTTAGCTATATCACTTATGCTGTTTCCTAAAGAATCATTAGAAGCATCAGTAAGAGGGATGAATATATGGTGGAATGTCGTCTTCCCTTCTTTATTACCTTTTTTTATCGTTTCCGAATTATTAATTAGCTTTGGGGTTGTTACCCTTATCGGGACACTACTTGAACCATTAATGCGACCACTCTTTCGCGTTCCAGGGGTTGGTGGTTTCGTTTGGGCTATGGGCTTGGCATCAGGAAATCCAGCAGGAGCCAAATTAACTGCTAGGCTTCGTCTGGAAAATAAATTAACACAAATAGAGGCAGAGCGGCTCGTTTCGTTTACAAGCTCATCCAATCCGCTTTTTATTTTCGGAGCGGTCGCGGTCGGCTTTTTCCACAATCCTGCTTTAGGAATTTTATTAGCATGTGCCCATTACGGAGCTAACCTCTTTGTCGGGCTCATTATGAGATTTTATATGGAAAAGGAAAACCGACAAGCTCAGAAGGAATTAGAATTAACTCGACAAGACGATAAAAGTGGCCCTAAATGGTTAACGGTTTTATATGAGGAGCATCAAAAGGATGGTCGCTCCTTAGGAAAAGTACTTGGTGATGCCGTCCAATCCTCGGTTCAAACGTTGTTAATCGTAGGTGGCTTTATTATTTTATTTTCCGTCATAAATAAAGTTTTAACCCTTGTTCATTTCGTCGATTTAGTCGGATATGTCATCGGCCTTCTATTAGTCATGCTCCATTTACCAGTTGAACTAGGTCAGCCCATTATTTCAGGTTTATTTGAGATGACTCTTGGAGCACAACGCGTCAGCGAAACGACACAATCCAACTTGCTGCAACAAGTCATTGCCGTCAGCTTTCTGTTAGGCTTTAGCGGCTTTTCCATTCAAGCTCAAGTAGCTAGCCTTTTAGCTGAAACCGATATTCGTTTTAAACCTTTTATCATTGGACGGGTTTTACAAGGTTTATTTGCTGCAGGATTAGTCATCGTTTTATTTCAACCACTTTATATTGAGCGCAAACCAATTGTTTTTTTCGAAACGGTCATCCCGGTCTTTAATCAAATTGACAAAGTCCAAACCACTTGGGGACAATTTCTACAAATAAGCCCCTATATCACCCTAACAATGCTCATTATCGCGACTTTTATATGGACATACCGTCAACTGAATAAGTCCACCAAAAAAAGCTATCGCTGAAGTTCCGAAAGAACCCGATAACGATAGCTTTTTTATTTTTTAAAATGATAGAGCCTTTCTTATTCACAGTTTAAATGCCCTTCGAAAACTTTTCCTTTAAGGCAATCGCGACATTTTCTGGCACAAGATCACTCACATCAGAGTGATACCTTGCTGCTTCCTTCACAATGCTTGAACTTAAATAAGAGTAATGATTATTTGTCATCATAAAAAATGTTTCTACTTCTGGTCCTAGTTTTTTATTAATTGAGGCTACTTGCATTTCATATTCAAAATCAGAAACCGCCCTAAGTCCACGGATAATTGTTTGAGCCTTTTTTTCTTGGACATAATCAATTAATAAACCACCAAACGAGTCCACCTCAACATTATCTAGCTCCTTTGTTGCTTCACGTAAAAGCTCAAGCCTTTCCTCTACTGTAAAAAGAGGTTGTTTGTTTTGGTTATTTAAAACAGCCACGATGACACGATCAAAAACTTTCGCTCCACGTGTAATAATATCTAAATGACCTAAAGTAACCGGATCAAAACTCCCAGGGCAAACAGCTATTTTTTTCAAATGATTCACCTCCACACATTATTTGTTTTCAAAATGATAAATCGTTATACGGGTATCCCCGTAGGTTTCCTGTCTTAAAACGCTTAAGTTTCCGATTCTTTCTTGTAAAGGATGATCTTTTCCATGTTCTACAACGATAAGTCCATCATCAGCTAACAAACGAAAATCGGAAATAATTGCGATTTCACTGGCAATTTTCTCTTTTGCATAAGGCGGATCTAAAAAAATGAGTTGAAAACGTAACTCCCGTTTAATTAAAGCCTTGAGTGCTCGTCCTGCATCGTTTCGATACGTTTCCGTTTGCTCAAGCAATTGACATCGTTCTAAGTTTGCTTTAATTGTTGCAATCGCTTTTTTATCTTGGTCCACAATAATCATTTTTTCGAGCCCGCGGCTTAAGGCCTCAATCGATAGACCACCACTTCCACCGTATAAATCTAAGCCTATTCCACCATTAAAATAAGGACCAATTATATTAAAGATTGCTTCTTTTACTTTATCTGTCGTTGGTCTTGTCGATTGACCTGGAACCGCTTTTAAAGTAATTCCCTTTTTTGTACCTGATATAACCCTCATTTTTCCCCCTACTTTCCATTCAAACCATCCTCCTTATTTTAGCATAGGTTTTATCGGCTTATCCAAATTTCCCTTAAGACATTCATCCACAAAAAATAGTCCTTTAATAAACATGTATAAATGAATCAATCTTGGTCATAATGAAACTAGCAGCATTAATTGAATGTTGCTACAACCGCGGAGAAGACTTACGTTTCCCCATAAGTTCTTCCTCCGGTTTCTCCTCTCCCATAGCCTGATACATACGGAATGTATGTGAATAGGCACCTCGTAGGGACTGCTTACGAGGTTTTTTTTGCGTTTAAATGGAATCTTCTTTTCCTATATACCGATTTGCGTTAAACTTACTCATAGAAGAGATAGATTTAATCTAGCTGCGCCTGTTAGAAGCTCGAGAAAAATCGCCCATCTGAGTGAAGACAAAAAGCGTCTTCATCAGCTGTTCTTATTTTTTCTCGCTTCTGAGCGAACAGGCTCCGCTTTTTATTTAATCTAGCTGCGCCTGTTAGAAGCTCGAGAAAAAATCGACCCAT
>NZ_ALPT02000040.1 GCF_000292245.2 Alkalihalobacillus alcalophilus ATCC 27647 = CGMCC 1.3604
ACCAACCGACATTCATCTCCCCCTTATCGTTGGGCTTCTCCCTTCACACGATTGAAGGGGGAGTCTTCTGTCGGGAAATGATAAATTACTTTCCCCGTATATGCATGTCTTAATTAGTTAACGGTATTGAATTAAGATTGTTTTTCATATATTTCTAGATTATTAATAAACCACTTGTATGCAGTATTCATACTGTCTTGAATGCTCATATCACCCTTTGCTTCTACGACAAAAGTAGCGATACGGTCAATTAAACTATCTGCTTTCTTCTTTTGTTCATCAAGGTTAATATAAGTTAAATATTCCAGAACATTTTCTGGTGGATTCACACTTGGTAAACGATTAATATGCTTATTTAATGGTGGAATTAAGAGGGAACCTGTAATTTTTTTAGGACTTGTCCTTATCATCGTTGCTTCTTGTTTCGAATAAAGATTACTTTGAGAGCGGACAGAAACTTCGCATAAATTTATATCAAATGCATGATAAATTTGTTCAACTATTTTTCCACCGCCTGCTCTTGACGCTACTTCACATAAAATAACTTCCTCCTCCTTATTTACAAATACCTCTATATGAAAAGCTCCATGTGAAGGAGATGGAAAGCTATTAATTAATTGGGTAGCATAATCAATTAGTTTTTTGAAAAATACGTGCCCTTCCTCTATTAAGTGACTACCAGCATAACCACCGTCATTAAAGTCTAAATTACTTACTAGATAAGTGCTTGGCCAGTTAAATATGATATCCCCTTTAAAGGTTAGAACATCGATATGGAACATTTGTCCATCTATAAATTCTTCAACCATATAGTTTCTTGGAATGCCTTCATTTAGAAAAGCTTTTAAATCACCTTCATTTTTTAAAATTTTCACCCCTTCAGCTCCGGCACCATCTCTCGGTTTCACCACAACTGGATAGCCATGAAGGTTTATAAATTCTAATAATGTAATGGAAGAGTCTAACTTTGTGAATAATGGCACTTTTAAATGATTCTGTTTGGCTAGCTGTTTCATTAGAAGTTTATCTCTAAAATAAATAGCACTATCATACTGTTGGCCAGGAATATTTAAAGCTTCACGTAATCTTGCCGCACGCACTAAATCAAATTCGTATGTAGAAATGATTCTAGTGAAATTATATTTTTTATTCAGCTCTATTGCGGTCAATTCAACATTCGAGTTTAATTCATAATTATTAAACCCAATAACCTCAACGTACCTACCTGCTGGAAACTCATTCATATGTTTACGACATGTGATTAATACCAAATCTTCACTTGAATCCTTTAACCACTTTTCATACGGCATATGCTCGTGTGAGTAACCGTTTAAAATTAATATGGCCATTATATTACCTCTTTCTATTCCCTAATGATATTTTTTATCAATGATTCTGATACTGGAACATTATCAATACGCTCTTAAAAAATTCGTCAAATGGAAAGCCACCTGTGCATGGACTATAGCTTTGGCTTAGGAGGATTCATACCGTCTAAATATAAAAGCATTCCTTCAATCTCCGCTAACATATTTGAAATTTCAGTTTTTTTACACCGTTAAATAACAATTGATTTTATGCTGGTCAAATCAACATTTAGACAAAAGTTACATTCTCAATTGAATGTCTAATAAAATTTTTCTTATATCCTCAATTGGATTTTCTGATTGAAAAAGATCGGTGTCATAATAACCTTCTAACTCTTTTAAATCAGCTAATAAGATATGAATTACTTCAAACTCTTGCTCAAACTCTCGCTTATCGGAAAAAACACTCAATTCATCCCACATATAAAAAGCCATTTGTCTATAATAAAAATCTTCTTCCCATGGTGTATCCGAACCCTCATATGCATTATGCCAGAGATGGACATAGTAATTGATAAATCCCACTAACTGGTGACGTTCTTCTGGATATAATTCATCTTGTTTTGCTTTCCTCTCTTTTTCATGTGCTTCCTTTAAAGTATCTATAAACTCGAAATAATTCTTGTCTAATGCTTTGATTTCCTCAATACTCCAATCGGGCTCACCTGCCTCTATGGCTTTTTGTACCCTTTCATCTCTGCGAATTTCCCAATCTTCCCTCGTATCTCCTTCTATTTCTTCAGTAGCCTGCCCTAGAACTAATGCTCTTTCTTGACCATTGAGCTCAGTTGACGATAATGACTGAACACCTAGAAATGTTAATCCGATTGTTAAACCAATACTACTAACAATGGACGCTGTTTTTATCATCATTACACCCCCCCTAAAAAATCATTTGTTACCAGAGTTAACGCAAATTTAAATGTTTTTGGTATTTTTCCTCCTTCTTTTGCTGCTCATAAAAGAAGGGTTAATACTAATTCTGAAATTAGTTGGCCAACACGTTTCGCTTTGCATAAATTTTTTTATACACCTTATTGCTTAAAATCGGTTCATTTACTATTTTATGGTATCATGATATAGAGAAATTTGCTTCACATAATAGTTAGGATGATAAAATTTTGGAGGTATTACGAATGAAGTATTTCATTTACTTTTTTGCCCTTCTGTCCACGATTGGTGGATTGGCATTTACTTTAAGCTTTTTTGGAGTTGGAGAAGAAATATTTAATTCCTATTATTTCCTGTTTATGACATGTCTTTGGATAGGTATAGTAGGTAGCCTTATTTTAAAAATACGTTCAAGAAACAACCAGAACAAAAGTAGCTTTAATTAATTTCATTATTGTTAGTAATTTGCTAGGGATATTAAAAATCCCAAATCAAAGCAATTTTTGAAACATTTGATGAAGTTGTCACTGAATACCTTGACCGAGAATAAGGGAATTCATGTCCAAAATCTTGGGGCTAATCTGTTCTTCAATCGACTAAGATTATAATTCAACTAATCTTACTTTAAAGAATTAAAAAAGAGCCGATTCCCAAAAGGTAATTCTCATGACCTTCTGGAACAGCTCTCTTCGCTTTATAAAAATTTCATCTAATATAGTGCCCTTATTACGTGATAAAGATTTCTTTTTCTAAATCCTTCATTTGTTTAAAATAACCGTTTTTGTCCATTAATTGCTTGTAACTACCACTCTCGACGATTTTTCCATGATCCATCACGATAATTTGATCCATTTTCTCTAACCCAGTCAATCGATGACTAACTAATACGAGTGTCGCTGTACCTGCTTTTTCGAAAAGATTTGAAAGCATTCTCTCCTCTGTTAAAGCATCCATTGATGAGGTCGGTTCATCCAATACCCATATTTGGGCTTCCTTTAAAAATAAGCGAGCAAGGGCTAATCTTTGTTTTTCTCCCCCGGATAAGTTGGCTCCTTTTTCTTGAACGGCGTCTTCTAAATTCAAATGAGCTAATTGTACATCTCGTAATGCTTGTGTTAATTCGGTATCACTCGCTTCTGGGTTGGCTATTTCTAAATTATCTCGAATCGTTCCAAAGAAAAAGTGATTGGATTGTAAGGAAACATTGCTTGCCTTCCAAATCTCTTCTTCTTTAATTTTATCAATATCCCAATCATTAAAAGTCACTTTTCCACTATCTAACGGCTGAACCTTTAATAAAACTTGTAAGATCGTCGTTTTTCCCGAACCACTGGCTCCGACAATCGCTGTTTTAGATCCTGCTGGTAATTCAAAAGATATCCGATCGAGCGTTGGCCTTGTTTCATCCATATACGTAAAAGAAACATCCTCAAATTGTATAGAAGGTATATGATGATTTTCCCATTTTACATAGGATTCTTGTTCGGATTCCTGTTCTTGATTCCATACTTGAACTAAACGCTTCGTTGCCACGTTACTTTGTTGTAGAAAATGTGGAACAAGGGCCATAGGTGCGGTCTGTTCAAAAACAGTTATGGATATCATAAAGAGCATCGCTAATAAAATGCCCTCTAAATTGCCTTGAACAACTTGATAACCAGCAAAAGCTAACACAAGGACGGATATAAATAAGGATAGAAAGCCGATAACCGATTCATTAAATAATTGGACTTCATGAGCCCTTTTCTGCTCTTTTTCATAAGCTTGTACCGTTATTATTAATTGATTTCGTTGGCTTGTTGCTTGCTGATTGATTTTTAAATCTTTATAGCCATATAAGAACTCCGTAAATTCAGATGACAAGTTCCCGCGAATTTGTCGATTTTTTTGATCAACACGACTTTGTTTTATTAAAAATAAAGCAGGAATAATAAGCGTCAAGAGGAGCATCCCACTTAAAAGAATAAACGCAGTTCCGATTGAAAAGATTGTTGTAAAAGCGATTGTTGCGATAAAAACGGTCGCTGTCACAACAGGTGGATAAAAAACACGTAAGAGAAAATTCTGGAGAGATTCCACATCTCCGACAATTCGAGCTAACAAATCTCCACTCCGATAACGTTGCAATATTGTAGAAGAGAGTGGTTCGATTTTTTGATAAACAAAGACCCTTATATTACTTAACATCGTAAAAGTGGCCCGATGAGAAAAGTAACGCTCCCCATACCGACTCACAGCAGATGTAATCCCTAGTAACTTAACAATAGCGACAATGATCATTAACGTGTAAATAGGTGGAACAAGAGCAGCTTGTGAGATTAAATACCCACTAGCGGAAAAAAGTCCAACGGCTGTGATCCCCGCTATAAATCCAAAGACAATCGATAAGAGAATATCGCGTTTTTCCTGAAGCATAATGGAAATAACCATACTTAAATGTCGCATCACATCGTCCTCCCTTGCTGGACATCAACCATTTCTCGGTACATTTTATCTTGTCGCCATAACTCTTCATGTGTACCGACTGCCCGAATCGCTCCTGCGTCAAGCAAAATAATTTTATCGGCTGAACGAATCGTATACAAACGATGGGCTACTGTAATAACGGTCGATTGCTCGGATAGTTTTTGCATCGATGTTTGTAAAATCCGCTCTGTTTGTAAATCCAATCCAGTCGTCGGTTCATCAAAAAGGATAAGGGCTGGTTTTTTCAAAAAGGCTCTCGCCATTAAGACGCGTTGTTTTTCTCCACCAGAAAGGCCACGCCCTCCCTCACCGATGCTCGTCTTCAGACCATTTGGCAAGGATTGAACCCATTCATAAATTCCTGCTTCTTCAGCGGCCAATTTAATTTCTTGTTGAGAATGTATTTGACTAGAACCTAATGCGATATTTTCTTCAATCGTGCCCGAAAATAAATACGCATCTTGAGTAATATAACTTAGCTTGTCAAACCAAGATTTCTCCAAGACCTGGTGCTGCGAGAGACCATTGATCAGATAAGTACCACTATTAAGTGGAAATAAGCCAGAAAGGACATTTAATAACGTCGATTTCCCCGCCCCTGTTGCTCCAATGATCGCCACTTTCTCGAACGGTTCAATTGAAACAGAAATAGGTTTCGATTGAAAACCTTGCTCATATCCAAATGATGCTTCGCTTAATTCCAGTGTAGGTGGTTGATTTTTATCTAGTTCTTCCGTTCCCCACTTCACTGGTTCACTCGTTTCCTCTAATAGTTCTTCTAGCTTTTTCGCCGCTCCCATACTCGCTTTCCCGGAATGAAACGCGGAGCCGAGTTCTTTTAACTTATTGAAGAATTCAGGGGCTAATATCAACATTAAAAATCCTGTTGCAAAAGATGTATCTTGAATAATAATCATTCGAATCGCAACTTCTAAAGCAATTAATCCGATACTAAGCATCGAAATGAACTCCAAAGCTAATGAATTCGTAAAGGCAACCTTTAATACTTCCATTGTTGCATCCCGAAAACTTAAACTACTTTTCTTAATTCGCTCTCTTTGTTGTTTCGCTCTCCCAAATAACTTTAATGTTTGTAAACCTTGCAATGTATCTAGAAAAGTACCTGAAAAGGCCGCCATTTTCGTTAATTGTTCTTTCGATTTATCGCCCGTTTTCACTCCAATAATCACCATAAAAATGGGGATAAATGGAGCCGTTATTAAGATGATAACCCCTGTCGTCCAATGCTCTACAAAAATAACGATTAAGAGGACAAGTGGAATAATCATTGATTGAATCATTTGTGGAATATATTGAGTAAAATAGCGATCGATTTCGTCTACGATATCTAAAAAATAACTCGTTCTTTCACCTGCTCTCCTTTTTACATTCGCAATGGCTGGCCGCTTCGTAAAATGATCTAATAATCGCACGCGAAGCTTTATTTTGACATCTGTTGCCACAGACATTCCGATTTTATTAATAGAAGAACGTAAAATCGTCCGAATGAGTAAGGCGAACACTAAGATACCGATTAAATAAAGGACATCAACGAATTGAACACCTTGCAAAAAAATACGATCAATAATTGTCACGATCAAATATCCTTGGCCAAGAATAGCGATTGACATTCCAAATGCTAATAGAGCCATGAGGAGGAGATTTTTTCGATATTGTACGAGCATCTTCTTTAACATTGTGAACCCCTCCTTTTTAATTCATTACTAATTGTAATTCCCTATAATGATTATTTCTAATATAAAGGAGGGTTTTTTGAGAACTTTCTTTTTTTAGACACATATAAAATACATTATTCATTCAAAATTAACTTGAAAAGCACTTTTCTATATTATCGTAATCAATTGTTTAGAGACTGGGCATAATATTTGAAAATCTTAACTTAAAGGTGAGTGTATGAAGGTATTGATAGTCCTATCCAGTCTTTTTCTTCCTTTGTTTATGTACTTCTCTCAAAAATGGTGGATGAAATTGCGACTTCTATTTAACTTGCTTGCTATCGTATCAGCCCTTATATTTGGAAACATTGCCTCTTTATCGATCCATACGATTCTTAAAGATCACACTGTTTTTATGACAAATATCCATTCACTTTTCCTAAACCCGTTTTTCTTAATATTTGGCGGGTATCTTGGGGTTTATATACTATACCGGCTCCTAATCATCACAATTGAAGAAGCCTAAACGAGAAAAAGGAATGCAACAACATGCACTCCTCTTCAAAAATATAATTCATTCTAATGACTTGTAATTTGCCACTGGAACGGGTTAGTATGTTTCGTCCAGTCCTGAGTATATTCTTCTTGTGTTAATAAGCATTGGTCTAGTTCATGAGTGATTAAATCAACGTTTAAATCGATTCCGATAAACACTAATTTAGTATGTCTGTCCCCTATATCAGCATCCCATTCATCAAGCATTTCTGGGTTATCTGCTATTATTCGCTCTTGTTGCTCCACTGACAATGATGCAACCCAATAAGATAATGGTTCTAATTTAACTGAAGGTCCTGCTTGTGACAATAAAATAGCTAGATCGTTTTGGGTCTGGCACCATGTAATCCCTTTGGCTCGCACAATTTGAGTCGGCATCGCTCCACACCACGTATTAAATCGCTCTGAATGAAAAGGAATTTTCCGAGAATAGACAAATGAAGAGATGCCATATTCTTCTGTTTCAGGAGTATGATCAGCTGGTCCTATATTTAATTCCTGAAGCCACCCTGGTGACTGACTCGATTTATCAAAATCAAATAGGCCCGTATTTAAGATTTCTTTTACATCGATCTCGCTGTTAACCGCACGAATAATTTTAGCATCGGGTTGCAGCGTTTTTATGACCTTTTCAAGCTGTTCTAAGTTGTTTTCCGTAACTAAATCACATTTATTTAAAACTAAAACATCACAAAATTCAATTTGATCAATTAATAGGTCCGCAATATTCCGATCATCTGCCTCACCGACTGCTTGTTTTCTTTCCAATAAAGTGTCACCTGACTCAAAATCATGCCAAAAACGATGGGCATCAACAACCGTCACCATCGTGTCTAATGTGCAAAATTTGGTCAAATCAATCCCTAATTCATCATCAATATAAGAGAAAGTTTGAGCAACTGGGATAGGCTCACTTATTCCTGAAGACTCAATCAAAATATAATCAATATCCCCTTGTTTGGCTAGACGTTCTACTTCTAGTAATAAATCCTCTCGTAGTGTGCAACAAATGCATCCATTGGACATTTCCACTAGCTTTTCTTCTGTTCGTGAAAATCCACCTTGTGTTTGGACGAGTTCGCTATCAATATTCACTTCACTCATATCATTAACAATGACGGCGATCTTAAGGCCCTCACGATTATTTAAGACATGATTTAATAATGTTGTTTTACCAGCACCAAGATATCCACTTAAAACAGTAACAGGAATTTTTTTCATTCTGCTTTTCACTCCTTTGATTTTACAATGTTAGTGCCTAAATACTTTGTATATGTAGCTTCTCGATTTATCCTTTAATATTTCTAACCTCTAAATTTATGAACCTCTTTTCTTAATAAACAAAGAAGTAGTTATAGTTGCTTTTATTGTTGTAGTTTGAGTAGTTAATCCATTTTCTTTGGTTGCAGCTTTTTTCTATAAATCGATCAACCTTAGTCTGTGCTTCATCCATTAGTTGCTTTATAGCTACTTCATCTAATAAAAAGTGAGCTGCCGCAGCTTTAAAAGGTGGATTTTCTTTCATCAACTGAAGATAATGATTTTCACTAATAGCAATGTCTACAAGCTGATTTTCTTTCTTAATAATAAATAAGTATATTTCACGTTCTTTTATTGATAATTGACGAATAGCTCTGCGATGAAAAAATTCCATTTCTGAATGACTAGCCCTATTCATAATAAATCTCCCTCAATGATTTTTCTTTTACCAGCTAGATTTCTTCACACCAGGGATTTGCCCTTTATGAGCAAGTTCTCTAAAAGCAATACGTGACATTTTGAACTTTCTTAAATACCCTCTTGGTCGACCCGTTATTTCACATCTGTTTTTCAACCTAGTAGGTGATGAATCTCTTGGTAACTTACTCAAAGCCAGATAGTCGCCTTTTTCCTTTAACTCCTTACGAATTAAAGCATATTTTTCCACTTGTTCTTGGCGTTTCTTTTCTTTCACAACTTTTGATTTTTTAGCCATAATAGCTTCCCTTCCTTCATTTCATATATTTGTATGTTGAAATATGATTAAATCGTAATTATTACGATTTAAATCACAAAAAAATTTTAGCCCTCTCGGCTATTACTCCTTCACAAATAATAAATAGATCAACTAAAACGTAACCATGACAATTATTAAATCGTAATGATTACGTTTTATAATATATGACTCTTTCTCCTTTTGTCAACCTAGATTTTTTTCTGTAGATAATGTTCTTTAATAACAAAACAAAAAAGTCGATTACCATAAAGCTAGTAATCGACTTTTCTAGTTTAAAAATAGCTAGTTTCCTATTTCATTTATCGAGTGAAATACTAAACTCCTCGATCAAATCTTTTAATGCCGGCCGCATATTCCCATCTCGGCCAACAATAGACTCTGCTGTTATTAAAGAATTCAAAACAGCTTCTTCTGTCGCTTCCCCTACAGCTCTAAAGGCCAAATCGATATCTTCCTCATGGATTTGAGGTATTAAAAGGCATTGTTCAGGCTTATTATGGGGAATTTTAGTCGCTGTGGAAAAACCGATAATAATCTCACCACTTCCCGTCGTAATAATCGAACCGGTTCGTGATAATCCTGTAACAGACCGTTTAATGATTCGGTTCAATTGTCTCTCTGAAACCGGAAGATCAGTCGCTACAATAATCATGATCGAGCCTTTATCTGTTTGTTGATCGGATTGGTCAAGTGTATCCGTCAGTTGTTGACCAATCGCATTGCCATTTACTTGTAAATCACTTAATCTGCCAAAATTAGATAAAACTAAAACACCGAGCGTGTATTTTCCATGTTCCATTTCCATCATGCGCGAAGCTGAACCAATCCCACCTTTTAAAGAATAACAAACCATTCCTGTACCCGCTCCAACGGTTCCTTCTTTAAAATCAAAGGAGGCATTTTCTATTGCTTGAAAAATATCGTCTGACTGTACAAACTTGGCTCTAACGTCATTTAAGATCATATCGTTACATTCACCAATGACAGGGTTCACCGTTCCAGTCGTTCTCCCAATTTCAGGGTTTCTTTCTAACATATAATCAATTAGGGCATCTGCTGCTGTTGCCACATTTAAAGTATTCGTGAGAAGAATAGGTGTTTCTAACGTTCCTAATTCATTTAACTGTATTAACCCCATCGACTTTCCAAATCCGTTAATCACATGGCTTGAGGCGACAAGCTTTTCATGAAAGGTATTTCTTTGATGTGGCAAATAGCTGTCACACCTGTTTGCTTATTGTCATTACTAAGTGTCACATGACCAACACTTACCCCTTCTACATCCGTAATGGCATTACGGTATCCAGGCTCCAGCTGTCCGATTTTGATACCGTAATCACGAATTTTTTTTTGATTATGCATCGCTTGCCTCCTTTATGTTTAAGAAAGTTTTTAAGTTATCAAATGAGCCAAATAAGAACGGGTGTAATAAACGCTCCCAATATCGCACTAAATGTCATCGCAATCGAACTCATTGAAAGAGGAATCTCTCCATATTCTGTCGCTTTTGAAATACCTAATGCATGAGCAGTCGTTCCTAGAGCAATACTCATTGCTTTACGATTGTTGATTCCAACCATCTCCATGATTTTCGGACCTAAGAGAATCCCTGAAAAACCGGCTACTAATACAAAAGCCGCTGTTAACGATGGAATACCAGACAAAGAGTTGGAAATTTCCACTGCAACTGGAGCAGTGATCGATTTAGGAAGCATCGAAGCCATATAATGAGTTTCAACAGAAAAAAGTCGGGCTAAAATATACATAGAACCTATACTTATCATAAATCCACTAATAACCCCACCTACAATAAACCACTTATACTGTAAAACAATTTTTCTATTTTTATATAAAGGGTAGGCTAAGGCAACAATCGCTGGTTCTAGCAGCTTACTAAGCCACCTGCCACCTTCCATATAGGTTGAATACGGAATTCCAAATATTAATAACAACATGAATAAAAGAACCGTTGTGGTTAACACAGGCATTAATAACGGATGAGGGTATTTTAAATAAAGACGACGCATGCCCCAAAAGGTAGCGAGTGTGAGCAAAATTATACTAAAAGAAATGAGAAAGTTAATCACTCTCCACCCCACCTGCTTGTACTGCCCTTTTTTCTATCGACTGACAAATATGTCCAATAATAATCATAGATACAAGCGTGCTCACTATAACGGAAAAAATCATCACCGCTCCAGCTAATGATAAAAGTTCTGGGTATTCTATAATCCCTAAATTAAATGGAATAAGTAGAACAGGTAATAAAAATAAGAGAATAGCTGAGCCTTTACTAACAAATCGTTCAGGAACCACTCGAAAACTTAATAAGAGTAATAAGACAATAAAACCAATGATACTGCCTGGAATCGGCAATGAAAACCACTCTTTAATCCACATTCCTAACACGGATAAAGCCATCAAAAACCCAATTTGTAAACTGACTTGTAATATGTACATCATTCACTGTCATCAAAGACAGAATCCCCTCCTCACTGATAGAACACTAGATTTCAAAAAAAGGATACCTCCCTATTTAGAGATATCCAACTCTTAATGATTCATTTTACAATTTTTATCATTAGCTTAAAAGCCAAAATGTAAGAATTGTAATCAGCGCAATCACTGGGATGAGAATAATATATAAAATAAGTTGATTTGAAATGCTCTTTTTTTGAGAATAACTTGTGTCTTCTTGTTTAGTCACAAGTAAAGTAATAACAAGTCCAACAACACACACAATCGCGGCAAAAATAATTAAAAATGTCATGTTTATCTCCTATTTTCTATTCGTTTGCTTGTATTCATATTCTAACCTTTTAATTGTCTCAGAAAACCTATAGATGCCTTCGCTAATCCTACCTAAGTCTTCCCTCCCGTATGTAAAACGTACATAGCTCTCTTCCATATTTCCTAATATTTTGCCGGGAACAAAAGCGACACCATTTTTTATCGATTCTTCAATCAGTTTATTTTCATTCATCCGCTGATTCAGTTTACACCATAAATGAATGCCACCTTCAGGTAAGTGATAAGATATTTTGTCAGCTAGAAAATTCCTTAAACTGACGTCAAGTTCATCCCTTCTTTGAGAAAGTTCAACACGGAGACTTTTTATATGCTCCTCAATATAAGTAGAATTTAAGAACGTTTTGGCGACCCATTGCGGGAAAATACTATGACCAAAATCAATTTGTTGTTTCGCATCAGCAAGACGCTGAATGACCGCTTGAGGTCCAATCACCCAACCAATTCTAAGCCCAGACGAGACAACCTTAGATAATGAGCTGATATAAAGGACATTTCCATCTTTATCTAAGGATTTTAAGGCTGGGTTCATTTTTCCGCTATAGGAAGTAATTCCATATGGGTCATCTTCAATAATCGGAATGCCTAATTCTGATGATAAGGCTAAGAAACGTTCTCTCCTTACCGTGCTTAAAGAAGTCCCGGTTGGGTTTTGGTAACTTGGATTCAAAAAGACCATCCGTATACGGTGTTTTTTATGTAAAGAAATCAGCTCCTCTGGATTTGCCCCCTGCTCATCTACTGATAATAAATACGTTCGAATCCCGGCTGTTTTAAAAAGGGGAAGTGAATAACTATACGATGGATTTTCAATCGCAATCGCATCACCTGGTTTTAACAAACATTCAACGATTAAGTGAATCGCCTGTTGGGCACCAGATGTAATGAGAATCGATTCTGAATCCGTTTTAATGCAACGATATTTATGAACAAATGACGCCAATGCTTCTCTTAATTCTTCATTGCCTTGCGGATGATCGTAACCAAGGTTTTCAGAAAAAGGTTGAGTAGAGATAATTTCTCGAATCGCTTCAGTTGGCATTAAATGAGGTGAAAGTTCTCCACTCGCTAAATTGACTATATTTGGTTCTTGAGTAATCGTCCTGATTTTTTGAACCATTGGGATATTCGGTAAAAAAGAACCATCTTCCACATAACGACCCCAGTTAGGAATTCTTTTATGAGATATGCCCCATATATTTGAACTTACCTTGGTTCCACTACCTTTCACCCGTTCAACAATACCCAATGCTTCTAACTCTTCATAAGCCGATTTGATCGTGCTACGATTCACTTGCAATTGAGTGGCCAGCGTCCGTTCTGAAGGTAACATTTCATTGGCTGGATAAACCCCTTTTGAAATCATTTCTTCAAAATAGGATGATATTTGTTTATAAATAGGTTTCGATAACATCCGATCTGGTTTCCAATCCATTTCAATCCCCCGTTTTTAAGGCCTAATCCAGTTAACAGATTCTTGTCGTTTTTCATTGACAACAAGTGTGAACACATCAGGCCTAGAATAATGGCCAGTTCCATCAAAATCAAGCTGACTTTTCCCAATTTCATCTAAAGAAATATCCGCGATCATCATTTCTTCTTTACCAAAAACGGGTTCTACAAGATAATCCCCATTTGGGCCTACAATAGCACTGCCGCCTCTGCTCATTACTTCAGGGCAATCATTTAATTCATGATAACAAACTAAATCAGTTGGATACATATCTTTCGTCACATACTGGTTACAAGCTAAAACAAAACATCTCCCTTCTGCCGCAATATGACGGATCGTCGCTTGCCAAAGTTCACGAGAATCAGCTGTTGGTGTAATTAAAAGTTGGACGCCTTTTTGATACATGGCTGTCCTTGCGAGCGGCATATAATTCTCCCAACATATTAAAGCGCCAATTTTTCCATAAGGCGTTTCGAATACAGGAAGTGTACTCCCATCTCCTTCTCCCCAAACAATTCTTTCTGCCCCAGTAGGTTTTAACTTTCTATGTTTACCAAGAAGTGTGCCATCAGGACCAAAAAATAACACAGTACAATATAAGGTACCATTACTCCGCTCGGTCACTCCCATTATCAAATAAACACCTGCCTTTTTCGCTGCATCCCCTAAAAGGCGTGTTTCATCACTCGGAACAACAATAGAGTTATTTAAATAGCGTAGCCAATCTTCTCTTCCTTCTGCTGAACGACTGCCAATCTTTGTACCAAAGCTAAGCCCACGCGGATAAGCAGGGATAAAAGATTCAGGAAAAATAACAATCTTTGCTCCTTTTTCGCTTGCTTCTTTTATTAAGCTGATCGCTTTATTAATACTTCCATGTAAATCAAAAATAACAGAAGCTGCTTGTATAACAGCAACTCTTCCTTTAGAGTGGATGTCGACCATGCTATCACCTCAATTATGATTAAGCAGTGCTTACCATTAGTATACAAGGTAAACAATGATAAAAAACCATCCACTTATACTATATTTATCCCATCCACTTGAGTGTGAACAAAAAATTGCTCAAATTAGATCATAAAAAAGCTCTTACTTAAGAGCTCTTCATTAGGGTTGACTACCTATCAAGTACGACTTGTTGAATTTTCAGCAATGCCGTATTGATATCCTCTGAACTAATATCCTTATGAGTCACAAATCGAATTTTATTTGCTCCAAACTGTCCTGCCCGGATGCCTTTGCCTTTTAATTTTTCTAAAAAAGCAGGTATGTTGTTACTCTTAAGACTTATTAAAACGATATTTGTATCCACCTTATTTTCTAAGGAAATGCCTTCAATATTTTGTAAGCCTTCTGCTAACAACTGAGCATGTTCATGGTCTATCTGGAGTCGCTCAACGTTTTCATTTAGAGCAATCAAACTAGGAGCAGCTAATACCCCGACTTGCCTTAATCCACCACCAAGTCGTTTCCGCCATCTCCTTGCCTCTGCAATGAAATCTAATGAACCAGCGATAATCGATCCTACCGGTGCACCTAATCCTTTCGATAAGCAAAATTGAACCGTATCTGTATAATGAGCAAAATCTTTAACCGGAATTCCTGAAGCAACGGAAGCATTAAATAATCTCGCCCCGTCTAAATGAACGTTAATTCTGTTCGACTCGGCCAATGTATAAATTTCTTTCATATTTTCAAGTGGAATGATGGCTCCACCTGCTTTATTATGTGTGTTCTCTAAACAAATCAGGCTTGTTTTCGGTTCATGAATGTCATCACTTCTAATCTCATTCCGAACGTCCTCAATATTTAGAGCCCCTCGTTCACCTGTCAATGTTTGAAGTTGAACACCTGCGAATGCTGACATCGCTGCTCCTTCGTAAAGAAAGATATGTGATTGAGCTTCTAATATCACTTCTTCTCCTGGCTTACAATGAACCAAACCAGCAATTTGATTTCCTTGGGTACCACTCGTCACAAATAATGCAGCTTCTTTTCCTAAAAGGTCTGCTGCTCTTTCTTCTAACTCCTTTACTGTAGGATCTTCTTGATAAACATCATCTCCTACTTCTGCCTCATACATTGCTTTTCTCATCTTTTCATCCGGCTTTGTCACCGTATCACTTCTTAAATCGATCATTTCTGGCCTCCTCAATACGAGATATTCGCACATTATTTAAATGATACAAATATGAATTTATTCTACTATTATATTTCAATGATCCGTTTACTTAAAGGAAAACGAACAAAGAGTTAGTAAGGCAATGTGAAGTCTCAACTGATTTAGAGTTACTTCCCTCAAAAACAGGCGTTAGTCTTTATACACATAAAACCTCTCCATTCTACTCATATTACTAATGACAAAAAGTCCAACTCTATGTTTTAGAAATTTGAGCAACATCAAAACAAATTCAAAAGTGGGTGTTCAGATGAGGCAAGCTGTTTTTTTAGATCGTGATGGCGTTATAAATGAGGTGCTAACGAAAAGAGTAAAATTCGTCAATACTCCAGTTGATTTTCTATTACTGGATGGTGTTGGAGAGTCCATTCGGGTACTAAACGAGGCTGGTTTTCTTGTCTTTATAGTAACAAATCAAGGAGGCGTTGGGCTTGGATATATGAAAGAGGTTATGCTCCAAAAGATTCATAAAAAAATGATAGAGGATTTAGCCACATTTGGTGCCTCAGTAGATGACATTGCCTATTGTCCTCATAAACCTGATGAAGGCTGCCCTTGCCGTAAACCTGAAGCCCAAATGTTAGTGGAATTGGCTCAAAAGCATCAAGTGGATTTACACTCAAGTGTGATGGTTGGGGATCGCAAACCAGACATACAAGCGGGTCAAAGTGCTGGCAGCAAAACAGTATTAGTGAACCGACGTAGTAAAGATACCTATGACGCAGATGCCGTCTTTGATAATTTACAGGCTGCACTTCCATGGATTCTTCAAATGAAAAAAAGCACCAGCCAATGAGCAAACCGCTATAAGCATACCTATATCTCAGAAGCAGAACGACTAAGCTTGCCCGACTAGTTACATAAATAGGGGGCCCTACCAACAACCTGCTTAGTGTTGGCCCTCAATAAATTCAAGTTCATTCCACTAAACCAGCTTCTTTTATATGACAGTTCACATTTACGTCGAACGTAAGGTTAGAATAAAATTTACTTAATTCTATGTGATGAAAATTACTTGAGTTAAATTTAAGTCCTAACCCGATTGGATCTAGGTTGGCTTTATTTATCTTCTCTAACAATATTTCAACATCTTCTTTTACGGTTTTTTCAACTTCATTTTGGATTTCTTCGATTTGATCTCTAGAAAGGCCTAATCGATTGTCCATAATCTCTTCTACATTTCCAATCAATTTAATATTAATAACCGCTGTGAACATCTGATTTTCTTCTTGCCTAATTTTAATGTTGGCCTTGCTCTTTGTCATTTCAATCGCATAAGCTCCCTCTTTTGTCAGAACGTTTGTACTTCCACTCTTAATCCCCAAAGTCAGAAGCCTAAATAGTTCAGATTCTTTTGGCGTAAGTTTCGATTTCATTCCCACTTTACTAAATAGGGCGATTGTATCAGACTGAATGTTTTGATTTTGGACTTCAACAATAGGCATAGCAATATTGATTCCTAATTCTGTCTCCCTTCTATACGCATCAAATAAGGTTAGTGCTTTTTCATACGGTGAGTCTGTGCTACTTTCTTCAAACATTAAAAACAAATAACTACCTGCTATTTGTTCTATTTCAGGTTTCAGTTCTAGTACTTGATAGGCTGTTGGGACAGCAACACCTAAATAAGTCGTTCTTTGTATATCTGGTCTTCTAACCAAATAATCTAATAAAGGTTGAATATCCTCTGCAGCCATTTCCTCTCCGATCAGAATCGTTATTGTATGCCCATAAAATAGTTCCTTATCGGTCATAGACTTCATATGTTTTAAAGCTTCTGAGATAGAATTGGCATCAAAGGATAGCAAGGTAAATTCGGCTCCCGTTGTCGCCGGATCACCTGTGGTCAGGGAAATCTTGAGCGTCACTTTATATTTTTTTTCAATACTATCTGATTCATCTATCCCAATTGCCGTAACAAATGCACGTTTATCAATATCCTTAAACGCGCAGCCATTTAATAAAATCGAAATAAACAGTAATGACAAAAGTACAAGTATTATGTTTTTATTTGCTTTCTTGAAGCGTAAAAGAAAATGCCTAATAAAGATAGATCTGAAATAATTCGGAAAATAAAAAAGGAATGGAAGAACTTTAGCAAACTGAATTCTTCGAGATAATATTGAGTAATGAATCCTGATAATACAATAATGAATATGACAATCCATCTTAAACCTCCAAAATCTCTTGTCATCATCTGAAAAAACTTTAGTGACGAGTGAAATGAAATGATGATATACATCAAAGTGATACCTATGAGAATTAAAATAAAAATTATGACGAGCCTTTCTAAAAAAAAGTAATCAATACGCATACTATCTATTGTTGTCACCCATACATAACTTTCTACCCCTACACCATTAAGTCCGAAGTATCCAATTGGTATAAAATAAGCAGCATATAGCACGAGACAAACCACCGTACTAATAATGATTAAATGTTTCCTATTAAAAGGTTGGATATGTTGACTAAAGACTAATAAATTTGTAAATCCTGTAAAAACAAATAAACTGGATACAACCGAATTCATTTTCGGTAAATGCATGAAATAAGTCAATGATTGCTTGATGGAATCAATCAAGACGAGGTTATCTGTGGAAAATCTTAGCACTATTAGAAGTAAAAAAGGTGTAACAAATAGAACCGTCATTTCAAGCATGAATAAAATGGAATTCGTTTTACTCATTATCGAAAATACGATGAGTAAGAGAAGGCTCACAAAGATTAAATTGGTGTTCAACTTTGTAAACCTTCCTATCATTTGCATAATTGAGTTAAGAAATAAGGTTCCTGAAAAAATACTCAAGATGAAATAAAAAAAAGAAAACCCTTTTGGATGCGGCTTTGGAATAATCTATTCAAACCTTCAGAAATAGTTTCACTGTGAAAATTCTTTATTTGAGTTTGAAATAAATATAAAAGAATCACCCCAACTAAGGTTGATAGGATCAAACTTGTTAAACTTCCATTAAATCGATCTTTATATAATATTTGAGGAATACAAGCTGTTACACTTACAAGTGCATTGATATAAAATAAATAGAAGTAATAACGTTGTCCGAGCATGAAAATCCACCTACAATCAGTTATTAGCAAATAATTGCATATAAGGTTTACCTAAACTGCGTAAATTACAAAGATAAGCGATGAGTGCCAAAGCTCCTATCAATACCCCTATAGCTCCAAATAAACTCCCTAGGATAATTAAAGGATATCTTATGATCCTAATCGCTTGATGCATCGCATTAATAGGAATCACAAAGATAGAAAGTGAAACAGCTGCAGCCACAACAATCATGACATTACCAATTAGACCCGCTTGGGAGGCGGCTTGTCCAAGTATCAATCCACCAACCGTAGTCGCCGATGAACTAATCGTTCTTGGCAAACGGATACTGGCCTCACCTAGAAATTCTGCCATTAGCATCATAAAGATAATCTCAAAATAAGAAGGAAACGGTACCGATATTCTATTTCCGGCAATTAAAAGAGCAAATTGAACTTTTAAGATTTCTGGCGAATACGAAATAACAGCTACATAAAAAGCAGGAAGGAAAAGCGTGATCATAAGGGCTATGTATCGAATGGAAATAAGAAACTTACCGACGACAGGTAATTCTACCGGGTCGTCCATCGATTTGAAAAAATCATAAAATTTAGATGGTCCAAGTAAAACCCATGAAGATCCCTCAATAAGAAAAACAATTTTTCCTTGGGAAAGATTGACGACTACTCTGTCAGGTCGCTCCGTTGTCAAAAACATCGGGAAATGGCACCATTTATCATCCATCAATATTTTTTGCAGTTGACCAGCTGACTGTAAAACATCCACATCTATATCCTTCAATTTATTATTTAAGTGAGCGAGAATTTGTGGGTCACAGAGTTCATCATCATACAATAAATTAATATTTGTTTTAGTACTCCCTAATTTTTTATTTTTAGAGACTAACGTTTCTTTGCGGTATCGATTGCGAATAATATTTAGAGAGATACTTATATTTTCACTTAAGCTATCTTTGGGTCCTTGTAACACACTTTCATCTGTTGATTCGCCTATTCCACTTACTTCGAAATCTTCTAGTTTTACAGAGTATAATTTATGTTCATGTAAAATAATGACACAACCGTTGAAGACTTTTTCAATAGCTTCTTTTTCTCCTTTAATGAATGACCATTCCTCAAACGACTTTATATATTCTTCCAATTCATTGATTCGGTTTAGTTCATAAAAAGGGGTAATAAGATGATCGGTAATCCTTTTTTCATCACATAAGGATTTAAAATAATAAAAAGTGATTTCTAATCTTTCTTTTCTAACTTCTCTCTGAATAAAATCATCATTTTTGCTTAAATCTTCAAGTTTCATAAAAATCACCTCGCAAAAATTAGAGGCCACTGAAAAACCACGGTTTTAAAATTCAAATCCTTTTTCAAATTAAAAACAAGGCACTTTCTGTCCGAAACGGACAGAAAGTGCCTTGTTTGATGGCTTATTCCTTACTCTTTTTCATTTAACAGTTTCACTATTCGCTTCAGATTGACCGCAAATATCGTCGTTGCTCCTTGCACTTCCATGCCCAATAACCCCGCAGAACGCGCTTTTTTTAAGCCGTGGGGGTTCTTGAGTTCACTATTTTTCGCTTCAATCTTATACCGCTTTTTCGCTAATTCCTTGAAAGCCTCTGTTTCTTGGAAGGCAGCTTGTTCCTCGTGTATGTCTGATTTAATCGTAAGCGAGTAGGTTTTACTTTGGGCTCCTTCTCTGTAACACCCTTTACTCATTGGACAAACTTTACATTTATCAACATCAAAATAAAAGGTTAAACGTTGATTCCTTTTTTTCTCTCCTGTTCTTTTTTTATGAGTCGCCATATGGCCAGCTGGGCACACAAACATCCCTGCATCTTTATTAAAGTCAAAAGTCGTTTTTCGTTGGTTACGCCCATTTGTAATGACAGGATTTAATTTTGAGATCAATTGAATCTCTTTTAATTGAGCGTACTGTAAATTGCCTTTCCCTGAATAGGCTGTATCTCCTATGACCGTGTCGATTTCCATTCCTGCTTCTTGACTCTTATCTACTAATTGTTCTAGATAGTGCCCATCACTTTTTTCACCCGTTGTGATCACGGCCGCCGTAATGATTCGTTCATCATTCATCGCCAAATGTGTTTTGTATCCAAAGAAAGCCGAGTCCGCAGATTTATGTCCAACCCGTGCATCTGGATCGTTTGAATAACTCCATTTTCCATCGTAGTCTTCGATGGCTTCCTTCAAACGATTTACTTTTTCTTTCACAGCGGGCAGATCGGCCACTTTGGATTGACTTTCTACGGTCTCCATGACTTGTTGACAGTAATCTAATTCATCGGCCACCTCGTTTGACGTGGGTTTCTCAGGGAATTTCCCGACCATTTCTTTATCCAGTTCATAGACCGCTTTGCGTAAGCTTTTTGATTTCGCCGATAAAAATTCTTTCGGTGATTTTTGATTAAAACAGGCTTGACTATGAGTCGCGTCGACAATAAGTATTTTACTTTGGATGATCCCTTTCTCTAAGGCAATTTCAACCGTCTTATTGATTAATAAATCTAATAACTTCATATCCTGGAGACGAAGGCGACGGAATTTCGTCAATGAACTCGGGTCAATGACCTCCTCCTCAGGCGACATATCTAAGAAATACTTGAACGACATATCATATTTTGAACGCTCAACAAGGTCGACATCTGATAGGTCATGAATGGATTTGAGCAGTAAATATTTGAACATCCGAATCGGAGGAATCGCTTTCCGACCATGATCCAACGAATACTTTGATTGTAATTCCTCCAAAATAAAGGAAAAATCAACAAGTTCATTGATTTGACGAAGCATATTATCTTTCGGAATAATGACCTCATACAAATCCATATACGGACTTAATTTTACAGTTTCTTGTCTGGAAATCATGGTCGCACCACCTTTAATTAGTTATATCTATTATACTATGAATGGAAAATAGTGAAAAAGAAAAAGGGATGAAGGAAGCAGAATTCTGTTTCCTTCATCACCTTAATTGTTTTCTTGGACTTTTTCAGTGGCCTCCAAAAATTATGCCCTGATCTGAAAAATTAATGCAGCTTAAAGCTATAAAAGGGAATATTTCACACGGGTGGAAAATCTCCTTAGCCATTTACTGACTTCTATTTCAAAGGAAAAATCGTAAACACAAAAAAAGTCGAAACCCTACATATTAAGGAATCGACTTCTGAAGCTTTTATTTGTTAAAACTCTAGAACTAGTTAGCTATTATAAGTTTCTTTTTAGCTACTGAAATAGCCTTATTATATCGTCCATTGATCGTGAATAATCGCTATTAAGTACAAAGCTCCATCCATTTCTTCAAAGGCGATAATTAAACTTCCCCAATCCATTCCGCCATACTCTTCACTACCTGGCACATGAAATTCTATGAACCTGGCGTCAGGGTAAAATTCTTTAGCGTTGTGTAAGGAATTTCCACGTGGTTGGATAGCCTCATCTTGGTGCACTTCTTCTGCAGATGCAAAATCTTTATCATAAATAAATTGTTCGTAATATTCAATAGGGGTCACTTCGATCGCATAACCACTTCCATCAAAAGTTCCCCAAGTATAAATCGATTGATCATTCTTCCAATTTTTCAGATTTTCTTGATCGAACATTTGATGCTCACTTTCTACATAAGCGTATGGTGAAAACGTTACGCCTTTCTCAGAATGAACATACTCAGCTACCTGTTCAAAATCTTCTTCCCTTAATGCCTCTAGAATTGTTTGAGCTCGCTCTTCAACTGTTACATTTTCCTTAACAGAAGGCGGCCCTTCTTCCGCTTCAGTTTGAGAACCACTAGATAAATTAAACAAAAGGACGGCCACGATTACTACCGCTACACTCCCAATAAAATAAAGGACTCCTTTCATGTCATAACTCTCCCTTCTCTTTTTATGAGTCAGCAAAGACAGTGACGATATGGTTTCAGAAAAAAGGGGGAAAGTAAAGAACGGGCTTGGATGATTTGGCTTACTTCTCCAACTGCATGCCCGCTGAACGAAGCCTCCTCACGATTAGTCGCTGTAAGGTCTTCCATGTTTCCTTTATGTCGCTGGCTATTTTTTATTGACGATAGAAAGTTCATTCGAATCCTCGTATCATAATGAACCTGTTGAATGAGCCTGGTTAGGAAGCTTCACTACATTAAATCCGAAACTCAAATCCTTTATAGTCATAAACCCTTTGAAATCCGAGCTTCCTTGCAACGGCAATGGAAGCTTTATTTTCTTCCATACAATCCCAATAAGGAATCATTTGATTTTCAAAACACTCTTCTATTAAAAATTGGGCGTTCTTTTTTGCTAAACCTTTCCCTCTATGGTCTGGACATGTTTCAATATTTACACATTGTACATTCCGATTCACAAAACCAGAAAAACAATAGCTTATAATGTCTTGATGGTAAACAATACAAGAACCTAATCCATTTGTGAAAAAATCATTCAATGAATCCCAATATCCTAAAATTTTTCCCTCTAAATAATTCCAGTTACGGTAACTATCCTTCTGTTTGTAGAGGTCTTTTTGAATGCTGAATCGTTTATACTCTGGCTCTAACTCAAATTTCTTATTTTTATTATAATCCTTAGCATGTAACTGATAAACCCTCTGATTCCAGCTCGCTAATGGGCGGTGGTTAAAGAGACTCTCTAACGATTCATCCCAGCCTGAATGATTTCCGATCGCCTCAAACCAGTTTAGTTGAAGAGTTTTCGCTTGTGGAATGATGATATGATCGATAAAGTCATTAATTTCAACATTAAAATGAGCATTATTAGAATCTCCGAAAAAGATAAACCCATCATTGTTTCCTAGCCAAATCAAACCGGTCGATGGAGCGATGGGATCATCTACAAAAACTCGACCTGGATTGATCCCATTTATAATCGCATAAGCTTCCATCTGTCCGTTTTCATTTAATAATTCAAGGCATTTATTAAAGTGCTTTTGTTTTAACTCTGATATCATCTAATCAACTCTTCTCATTTCCATTTATTAGCTCCATCACATCCTGAGCCAAACCCCATACATTTGTATCTTGATTGGCCATGATAATAATTGACATATCGGTTTTAGGATAATAATTCATCACACAACTTACCCCTGCGTTAATTCCATCTTTTTGAATGTAAATGAGCTCATTGCTCTCACTCTCCGCAAGAAACTGAAATCCGTAGCCCATTAATTGAGTGACTGTTGCATGTTTTCGGTAATTCTCTTTAGGTGTAAGGATTTCATTCGTCCATTTTTCTGACAACAGTTTTCCAGCTTTAAGCGACCTAATAAATAAATCGAGGTCTTGCACAGTCGTTAATGCACCAGCATCAGCTGAGCCAATAGCAGGGTAAGAATAAATATTCTTTCGATACCCAATGATCTTTTCATTCTCGTCTAAAATAGAGCCATAGTGCTCCGCTGCATGTTCAACCACATGGTCCATTGCATAAAAATCCGTTTGCTTCATTCCCACTTCATCAAAAATTGCTTGTTTAACAAAATCCCGATAACTTAATCCACTTCTTTTTTCAATAATCAATCCAAGCAAAATATAAGCACAATTATTGTATCTACATCCTTCACCAGGATTAAAGTTCGGTTCTTTGTAAATAAATTGAGGTAAATAATCAACCGTTTCTTTGACAGAATAATTCGGTTTATCCTTCCATAATTCCTCGTAACTTTCGCCTGCTTCCTCATCGGCATCATCGCCAATGCCAGAAGTATGTGTTAACAAGTGATAAATCGTAACATCCTTATGAATCGTTGAATCTCCTAAATCTAGAATTTCTAAAATCTTATCATCCAAAGACAACAATTGTTGCTCTACTAATTTCAGGATAGCTACAGAGGTAAACACTTTTGTAATAGAAGCTGTATCAAATTTAGTATCAATTTGATTCAAAACATTCCAACCACGATGTGCATAACCAAACGCTTTTTGAAAAATAATCGAATTCCCAACTTTCACAAATCCTACACCAGAGAAGTTCTCGTTCTGCACGTATTCATTAAATACATCTTCTATTTGGATTGTAATCGTCATATTTATGCCTCCTTACCTTGCTCTTTTGTTTTATTTTACCATCAATTGATTGGCGGTTAGGCTCAAGAACAATTAACAAAAAAAGAAGCTCTAAGCATTTTAGCTAGAGCAAAAAAGATGTAGCTTCCTCATAGGTAAGCTTCAAGTAAGATATATATTTTCTCGTTGATCAAATGAGTCTCTCAGCTTATAGGCTCATTTTATTCTACGAATGATTTTAAATATTGTGCATTAAAAGCCAATGCCTCTTTAGATGGGAATGTTTCGCTAAAATCCTCCATACCAACATAACCTTGATAGCCGCTCTCTTTTAATGCATTCATTACTTCTACCCAATCGACTATACCTCGATCAATTCTCACCCATTTACCTTGCCATTTTTTTATTCCCTCTTGCTCTTTAGAAAAATAGGCTGCATTTTTGGCATGAACATGGGCTAAATAAGATCCTAACATCGCTATCCCCATTCGATAATCTTCATATCCTTCATGAACCATATTCCCAGGATCGTATAAAACCCCAATATGATCAGGGTTTGATTCCTCTACTAACCTTAGTGCTAAAGAAGCACTTGGAGCAATCGTTTGATGATGAGTCTCAACAAGTCCCTTGATCTGATACTGTTTACAAAGCTCCTCAACTTCTTTCACATATCTTTTCGCCTGCTGTAGTAAATCAGAAAATGGAAGAGCTCCATCGTATCTTGGAACACCTATTCGAATCATGTTAGCCCCTAATAATTTCGCTTTTTTTAACACATCCTCTGTCGCTTCTAGATCACCACAGGTTAAATAAGGGGTAACACTCAACGTCTCAATGCCTAATTTTTCCGTTTCTTTTCTTAGCTTTAATAGTTCTTCAGACTTCCAATTCGGTTGAATCGTACAAAAATTATTTCTCCAAAAGCTAAAATTCTCTTGTTCAAACTGTGGGTCAATCGATTTATATCTCCATTCAACCGCATCATATCCATTTTCTTTAAGTAACGGTAAAAGCTCAGATGGTGTTAAATCCGGTACCATCACAGTAAACACAGAAAGCTTCATCATATCTTCCTCCCACAAAATGAATGAACATTCAGTAAACAACTTCCTTACGGTATTGCTCTGGTGTCATCCCAGTTAGTTGTTTAAAAACTTTACTTAAATGGGAAGCGTGCTTAAACCCCATCGCAAAACTAACTTCTGTAACAGTTCGATTCGGATACAGCATTAATTCAATCTTGGCTTGATTAACTCTTTTTTGATATAAAAAGTAAAAATTGTTACACCCGTAACTTCTTTAAAGATTTTAGATAAATAAAATCGACTCAAATGAAGTTGTTCTTCTAAAAATTCCAAACTAATTTCTTCATGATAATGATTTTCTATATACGTAATAACCCTTTGAACATGCTTTTCCTTATCTGAATGATGTGTTCTTTTCTTTGCCAATGAATTTTGGCAAAATGGATAAATGAATGCGAGTAAATCGATAAACAAAAGTTGAGAGCGCTGAACTGATAGCAAATCTCCGTTATCTTTTAATTGATGAATTCTTCGGAAATAACTCTCTAGCTCTTCCTTTTGTTTCCCTTCAAAGTGAATTCTTAAAGATTTTATTTTCGTAAATGGAAGTAACACACGTTCTAAACCCATCGGCTCTAATAGTTGAGAAAAATAACTCGTATCAAAATGAATCGTCGTTCGTATATAATCGTCTTCCTCAAAAATTTTTGGCCGATGTAACGTTAAACCATGCATCAATATCAAGTCTCCCGGAGATAAGATATGAATTTCATCGCCGATTAAATAGTTGCATTTGCCACCATGAAAATAGTAAATTTCAGCCTTTTCATGGGAATGAAAATCAATCTTTGACTTCGTATTCTGATGGTATCCAAATTGTAAATGATCATCAATCAAACTGATCGACATAGTCGCCTCCACTTTTCGTTAAGATTTTTCATCTTAATTAATTAAGTGCATTATTCAACTTTTATCGCCTGTTTCTGAGCCGTTAAGCATAGTTCTGCCGCTTTAAAAGCATGGGCCTGTGTCATCGCATTTTCCGTCCTATTTAGGCAATCAAGAATGAATTGACCAAAGAAAGGGAAACCAACCTTTCCTTTTACTTGAAAGTGTTGTTCTGATTCTCCATTTACTAAATAAACATGGTCCCCCTCTTCATCCCTTGCAACATCCACATACTTTCTAATTTCAATCGTTCATTTGTTCCTATAAGAAAAAGTCTTCCATCTCCCCAAGTTGATAACCCATTCGGTGTATGCCAATCAACCCGAAAGAATTGAGTCGCTCCATTATCACCAACCAAAGTTGCATCCCCATAGTCTTCTAACTCTGGATATTCTTTCGCGTAATAATTAGCTACTTTGCTATGCAACACTTTAGCCTCCTGACAACCTGTATAATATAAAAATTGTTCAATTTGGTGGCTACCGATATCACATAAAATTCCACCATACTGCTCTTTTTGAAAAAACCATTCAGGTCTGTTCTCTGCTTGTAGTCGATGTGGACCAAAGCCCGTTACTTGCAAAACACGACCTATTGCCCCTTGATCAATCAACTGACCAGCAAAGACAGCACTTTCCACATGAAGTCTTTCACTATAATAAACCATATATTTTTTCCCAGTTTCCAACACTGCCTTTTTCGCTAGTTCTAGCTGCTCAAGTGTCGTAAATGGTGTTTTATCCGTAAAATAGTCTTTCCCATGCTCCATAACGAGGATACCTAACTCACATCTTTTGGAAGGAATAGCTGCAGCCGCGACAAGTTTCACTTCCTTATCTTGTAAAATATCATCCAAGGAGTCTGCTATTCTCACATGAGGGTATTGTTGTTTAAACGCTTCACACTTTTTATGGTCTCCATCATAGACCCATTTTAAATCAGCGCCAGCTTCCATTAATCCGTTACACATTCCATAAATATGTCCATGATCTAAAGCAGTTGCAGCAAAAACAAACTCCCCTTGTTCCACAACTTTATTGACAACTCCTTTAGGTGCATAGTTCATTCCTTCCTTATTACGATTCAACTTGGAGCCACTCCCTTTTTATTTATCAATTAGTGAGTTCCTTCTACATTCAATGTTCGATACCCTTTAATAACTTTTCTTTTCGATTGCTGAATTCTTTTTTGTAACTGTTCATAATAAAGATTTTCATCTAAAGGAAACTCGACCGCATCGTTGAGCCAAGTTGACAATTGAATCGCATTTGAAATCGTTAATCCTTTCATTCCCTCCTCACCCGGTGCAAGTAAAGGAGTATTCAATCGGATCGCATCAATAAAGTTTTGTGTAATCACTTCATGCCCTTCTTTTGTTCGTATAATTGGAATTTCACACTTCCAATATTCCGGTTCTCCAAACCCTCCCTTATAAGTTCGATTAAATTCTGGTTCAGATTCTTAAACGCCAAAATGTTAACGTTCCGTGCTCTACAACGATCTTTCCTTGCTCCCCAACAATTTCAAGTCGATTCGTTCCAGCCGCTTCAGCCGTCGTTGTAATAAAAACAGCTGTTGCTCCATTTTCATATTCCGCATACGCTGTTACTTCATCTTCAACCTCAATATCTCGATACTTACCGAATGAACAAAAGGACCGAATTTTTGCTGGCATCATCCCAGTCATCCACTGCCATAAATCAAGCTGATGTGGACATTGATTAATTAAAACCCCTCCACCTTCTCCTGCCCAAGTTGCACGCCATTCACCTGAATCATAGTAACTTTGAGAGCGGTACCAACTTGTCATAATCCAATTAATTCTTCTAATCTCTCCTAATTCCTTCGTCTGAATTAAATCTCTCACTTTTTGATAAAGGGGATTCGTTCGCTGATTATACATAATAGAAAATACTTTTCCACTCTTTTCGGCCGCTTCATTCATTCCACGAACTTGCTTTGTATATACACCTGCTGGCTTTTCCGTTAGTACATGCATCTGATGTTCAAAAGCCTTGATTGCTAAACGGGGATGATCATAATGTGGTGTCGCGATTAAGATAGCATCAACTTCAGCTTGCTGAAAAAATAAATCCTCATCTTGAAAAATTTGAACACCTGGATAGCACCTTTCTAATTCTTCCTTTTTTTCTAATCGTTGTTCTAACAGCGCTGTTAAAATCGCTCCTTCAATTTCCCCCTCAACTAAATAGTTTACATGAGATGTTCCCATAGAACCGACCCCAATTACTCCTACTCTAATCTTTTCCATCTGTCCTTCTCCTCTCTTTTTTAACTTGCTTTAAGAATAAAACAACCACAGATTAAAACCTTCACTCTAATTGATGAATTAACGCTTACATTTATACAATATTGTTCTATTAAAACTTTAAGGAAGTAGGGCTTATAATTAAAAGAAATCTCTTTTGTTGAAGTTACAACCACTTTCTTAATCACAAAAAAGACATTTCCAATAATTAAGAAATGCCTCTTGTTTACCTTTGGATTATACAACAATAGAAATGAATTAGATTAACGTTTATACTCAATAACATCCAAATACTGTAACCGTCCATAACAATTGAAAAGGTATTGCTCAATAAGATTGAACACTTTCCCCCTAAATGGTTGGAGGCGGATATATGCTTAAAAATAGATGGTTCCTTTTGATCTTTTCTTTAATTCTTATTATGAATGGGCTAACCGGATTCTTTCAATTAATTAATGGGGTGGATTTAGCCTATTGGGAGATTACATTAAAAATTCTTTTATTTTTTGCTGGTATAAGTTTTTTTATTGATTAGGGTTGCAGCACCATCTCGCTGGAGAAGCGGGTCATATCATTATTAATAAATCTTCACAAGAAAAGTGTACATGTGGGAATTACGGATGCTGGCAAGTGAGCACTTCAACAAAAAGTCTATCGCTAAAGCAAAAGCACATTCAGAAATTAGAAATAATCTAGTAGATTTAGGGTAGCGTCAGTAAAATGTGGATTTACAACGTTAAGGAAATTCCCATACTAAAAAGCCCGTTTGCTGAAGACTAAACACATAAAAGGAGCATCTATAGAGAGGTTTAGTTTTCTATAGATGCCTGTGAATATACATCTTTATTGAATAGGTTCAAGGTACATTGTTAGAAAAGACTTATAAGTATTTATCACTAATCACTTTCATATGGTGTAACTCGTGCCCGGCAATGCCATATGCAATGGTACCTAACGAAACTGGGCTGTTCATTACAGTTCCATTACGAACCCACGCCGCATCATCAATGGTTGAAATAAGGCTTAACGTGTTGGAGCGTACCGTGTCTAAACCAGATAGTAACTGTTCCCAGGATAATTTGTTGAAGTTCGCCGAAGAAACGTATTGATCCTGATCCATTGCTGGGAGTGGTGCACTTTCATTTCGTGCAATGGCAAGCATTCGATACGACATCACACGTTCCGAGTCGGTCATATGCCCAATCACTTCTTTTAAAGTCCATTTCCCTGGTGCGTACGCCTTCCTTGCTGACTCCTCTGATACGCTGCTTAAGAGAGTAATGGTCTTAGTTCGTTGCTTACTAAGTATTTCTTCAATATCTCCATCTGGCACAAGACTAACATACCTATAATGCTCTGGATTTTCAATAGATAATGGTCGTGGACGCACAAGAATCCTCCTCAACGGAATAGTAATTTATGCTTTGACAGGTGTGGGACTGTCGCCATGCATTTTTAGCTCCATAACAATTATTTCAAATCCCCCAAAACTTTGCAAGGCGTTACTCCATTAAATGGCCCTTTAATGGAGTAATTAACGATTATTGTTTCCCTTCCGACAGCTTTTACACAGATTCTCTTTTTCTTTATTCCGTGCTTTCCAAGCTTCGCAGGTACTCTTCGTATTCAACAGTGAATTCAAGTGCATGCTTGAATTCATCGGAACGGAGAGAAAGAGCAGTTACCACATCCTCCTTGCTTATCACACTTAAGGCGATGATTTGAGGCTTGCGGGGGACACGAAACTGCGTATGGTCGTGAAACACAATGGTGACTATAGTACCTAGAGGTTCTCCATTCAAGGAATGAATGGTACTCCACATCCAACGTTGTCGGTCGGAATCATCTTCCCCCCATTCTCTCGAAATATCAAAGTCGCCTGGAAATCTAGGCTCAGGGCGTAATCGAGCCTCTTTAAGCTGCTTATGAATAGCTAGAAACAGCAAGTTCAAATACGTTCCGTATGCCATATCGCCTCCCTCGTTATATGCTTCCTGCAGCTGAACTCGTTTTTCCAGAAGTACAGTTTGCCAGTTTTCTCTGATATGACCGTCAATGTACTGTGCGATTGCGTCAATTTGACTTCTTTTGCTATCTTGAAGAACTTCTTTCAGAGACTTATCTTATTTCATGGTTTTTTCCCCTTTCAAATGTGAATCATCGAAATTAATTGATTAGATTCTTCGTTATTTCACGGATCTCTTACTTCAACTTACAACTTCACTAATTATTATTTTTGATTTATTTTTTTGACTTAATCCACCAAAGATTTTCGAATGGGTCAACAAAACCACCCATATTCCCAGTTTCTTCTGATGGTTCCATTAGCGGTGTTGCTCCTTCTGCAATCGCCTTTTTATAAGTATCTGCAACATTTTCAACATGAATATACATTTGGATAGGAATAAGTCCATCTGTATTTAACTCCCCACATACTCCTGGACCACAACTTCCGTCAGCAGATGTATCAGCAAAATAAATGGTGCTGTTTCCTATTTTCATTTCTGCATGAATTACACCTTCTGTATCTCTTAGTTTTTCAACAGTTCCTACTTCACCGCCATTAAAAACTTTTTGAGTAAAATCAATAAATTTTAGTGCATTTAGTATCATGAAATAAGGGATGATGGTTTGATTTACTTGTAGATTATTCATTTAATCTCTCTCCTTCTTGGTTAAAAATTTAGTAAGGTAACTTAAAACTTCACCTTACATTTCAATAGTACAATATTAGTGCAAATGCTAAGGTTTTGTTATCATATAAACTGAGATTATTGAGTTAATATAAAAAAATCCGTCAAGTGCTTTAACTATAAACTATAGGTTTAAAGATGGAGGTTTGTAATGAAAGGTATTGAGATAGCTAAGAAATTAAATATAAGCACAAGTGATTTAAGGCATTATGAGTCATGGGGACTTGTTCCAAAAGTTGAAAGAGCAAAAAATGGCTACCGCATCTATTCAAGTGAGCATGAGACATATTTTCAATATATACGTGTATTGAATGCTGGTTTTGAAATGGATTTGGTTAAAAAGGTAATGCCTCTAATCATAAATGGGAAAATACATGATACCTTATGGCTAATTAACAAAGCACAAGTTGACCTCAATACCGAAAAGGAGACAGTACAAGCAAGCTATGGTAATTCCGATAATGACACATACATATCTATGAGGTAATTTAGAGAACTTTATTTTGTATATCATCTTCAACTAACGGGGGCTAGAGTTAAATAAGTTAAATTAAAAAGTCGATTCCTTAACGTACAGGAATTCGATTTTTTTAGAACGAAATTTGCTTAGCGTATGTTTTCCGCGTTTTGTTGGTAGGCCCCCTATTTGTGTAATGATAATAAAGCCGTTTAATTTTGTAGCTAAAAAACGCATTACACCGTCCACAAAAGTGGAAGGTGTAAAAACAAAGTTGTTTAATTTCTTGTACAATCACTGAATAGAAACTCATGAGTGTAACAATAAAGTCGTTTAAAAATCGAATCTTTATGCTACAATCGTGCCCGATTATGGAAGAACTTTACCCCTCGTCAGAATTCAAAATATTAAGACATTCCTTTAGAATAGCTTCATTATTAAAAATAATTAGATGCAGTTTTTTTCTAGCTCTAGTTACCATCTGAAAAAGCATTTTTGTTGGATGGTAATAAGGCTCAGATCTCCATCCCTGAGTAGATAACTTACTGTCTTGTCCCTCGAAAAAATGTTTATCTAGGGAGACTAAATTATTTGTTTTTACTCTTCTTATCCCCTTGTTCTGCTTCTTTTTCTTTTTCTTCCTTTTCTTCATGGAATTCAACAGTGGTTTGTGAAGATATATAGTCAAATGGAGTATAAAGATTGTCTGGGATGGATTTCTTAAAGACCATTCTATATATAACTAAAACAATTAAGTAATTAAAAATCAAAAACATTATTATTCCTATAATAGCAAGATAGTACATAACAACATCCCCTATGTAAGAATTCAATAAGATATTTATAGCACCATCTAATTAAATAGTCCGATCATTCGATCATTCTGCACATCACGATCATGTTTCGCAGTTTGAAATTCCTCTTCCATATTTGTCGCGATTGTGGAAGAGGTGACTAAACTTCGCCCTCTCATACCACTTACATAAGGAGCTATATACAGTGGTTCGATAATTTAGTTAAAGTGACCTTTTATCATCTAGGAGCCCGCTCACCTCTAACGCTACCGTCCAAATGCTCTTGTCTCAATATTTTTCTTATCAAGGAATGTTTCTATTTTTTCCTGTTCCCTTCCGTTCACATTATCAGGTAAGCTGAATAAATAATTGAAATTTTCCATAGATAAATTTCCTTCATTTAAGTTCTCTATTCTTTTATCTAACTCATTGTGATACTCGTTTATAGTCGTAATGTACTGACTAATTCGTTCCACCTCTTCCTGATACCCTTCAGGTAATGTATTATTTAAAATATAATTAGAAAAATTCTCATCATTTTCTTTTATAAGCTTGTTCATGCTGTCTAATTTCTCTATTTCACCCTCATTTAATTCCTGTCCTTCATATATAATCTCTCGAAATGGATAACTAGCATTATATAAATCTTCGTCGCTGTCTAAATATGTTTTTATGCTTGCTTTTATTTCATCTTCGTCAATTACACTATTTTCTTTTTCAGAGGTAAATATCATACTAGGAATCTCTACGTTCTTTGGAAGAATAACTTCATCGTCGGCAACAGTAATATTTCCTCCCTGGGAACATGCACTTAAAATAAAAATCATTAAGAAACTACAAAAAATCCTTCTCATAATAATTTCTCCCCCCACAAATCTATTTCACTTCAATACAAATTATTACTTTTAATCCTATAATTGTCAACAGTTCATCGACAGAAACGGACCAAGTAAAAGTTCATGGTTTTCTATTAGATAGAAAAAAGGAGCTGAACCCAATCGGTGTCATTTCCATGACTCCTTTTGAGACAGCCCCACCCTCATATTTAGGATTGCTTTATTTTTTCCTGCCTAATAATTCTTCTGACGCTCTTTTCAGATAGAAAAAATTGAACGGCTAATTCGGAAATGGTTGCTCCTTCTAAAAACATAAAATACATTTTTACATTTCGTTCTTTTAGAGCCCGCCTTGTTCCGTTGTTTTCTCCCCATGATTTTTTATTATCGTTTTTTCTCGGGATATACAATGGTTTGCCGTCAACATATTGCTGAATTTTTTTAATTAATTCTTTTGGTAAAACATGCTCTGCATTCATATAACTCATATTTTGCTCCTTCCCATTTTTAAAATTGATGAATAAGAAGCAAAAATTAGAGCTGACGTTTAGTGAGTACCTTTCATATCATTCATACAAACAATTTCATTAACTATCACCTCAAGCTACCTAGAATAAAATGAATATTACAATAATTATACCACTTTCTCAAAACCGATAACATATGGGACAAGCATCTAAAATCACGATTGAATGGAGTCAATAAACCTGCGAAAGGCAGCCCTTCCTTTTTCATGCCGTTTAAACACTCCTGCACTCTCCAATATAGAGATAAAAACTTCGCCCACTTCTTCTTCTAATATGACTGAAACATTGTCTTTTGATAGCTGTGGGTGTTTTTCCTTTATTTTCAAAGCCCAGTGAAGATGCTTAGCAATGCTTTCGTTCTCTCGAATATGTATCTCCGCTAGTTCAGAAGGCAGCACTTCTGCTAATGCGTCTAATTCTAGAGACAATCGTCCAGGTAATACAGCAAGCCCCATCGCTTCAATTAATCCAATATTTTCTTTTTTAATCGAATGAAATTCGGCAGGTACATGAAAAAGACCTTCTGGATGCTCATTTGTTGTCCGATTATTACGCAAAACTAAATCTAATTCAAACAACTCTCCTTTACGTCTTGCGATCGGAGTAATCGTATTATGCGGGCTATCCCCTGTGTAAGCGTAAATCTCTGCTTCAGGATCTTCATATTGCTTCCACCCCGTTAAGATGTCATCAGCAGCTTCAACTAGCTGTGCCCTATGTTTGCCACGTAGGCGAATCACAGACATAGGCCATTTGATGATTTCTGCTTTTAAATCGGGATACTTCCTTAAATCAAAGGAATATTCGCTCGAAGCTTTAGCCATTGGAAAGTCATAATTACCCCCTTGATAGTGATCGTGACTTAAAATGGACCCTCCTACTATTGGTAAATCTGCATTTGAGCCAAGAAAATAATGAGGGAACTTCTCCACAAATTCTAATAATCGAACAAAGGTTTTTCGCGAAATGTTCATTGGTTGATGCTCTTCAGAAAAGACTACGACATGCTCATTGTAATATATGTAAGGTGAAAATTGTAAATACCATTGCTCTCCTGATAACCTTAACGGAATAATTCGTAAATTTTGACGTGCTGGGTGATTCGCCTTCCCAGCAAAACCAACATTTTCTTTACAGAGCAAACAGGTCGGATAATGATTACCTGTTAACTGTTTGTCTACAACAATTGGACTTGAACCCTTTTCTGGCTTTGGTAAATTAATGGTCACTTCTAAGGTTCCGTATTCTGTATGAACATCCCATTTTTTATTTTGGGAAATTCGGTCCGTTCGAACGTAATGAATATCTTTTGAAAATTTGTAATAGAATCGAGTTGCGGCCATTGGGCTAACCTTCTGATAAAGAGTATAAAAATGACTTATGACTTCCGACGGTCTTGGTGCTATACATCCCATAATCTTTGTATCAAATCGATCATGATACGTTATGTCGTCTTTTTCAATGACGTCTTTTTCAAGAGCCCACTTAGTCATTTCAGCTAAAATTTCAATGGGCGTTTCCGGCACTTCCCGAATGGATGGAGCTGCTTGTCTATCATCTAGCCGTAAAACATGTAAAATTTGATTCCGACTATAATCAAGATCCCATTGACTAATGAGTTCTTTTTTTAATCCGTACAGCAATAGTCGTTCTATATTTTCATAAATGTTTACATTCATGACCTACAACCTTTCTATGATGAACTTTAAGGGTTGAGCGACTCTCCACCCGTACAACATTCATGAATTCCTTTCACGGCTTGATAAATACTCACAATTCAATTAATCACAACAAACTTAATAAATTAATTTAATTAAGAAATATTGTATCACACTTTTTATTTTCGATATATCCGTTCATGTTGTTCAAAGAGTGATATGTGGGTTAAAAAGATGCTTTAAAACAAGGGTCGCTGCCCCTATCATCGTTCCATCGTCTCCAAGTTTTGATTGTAAAATTTCTGTTTCCCGTGCTTGTGCGGTCAGTGCACGTTCTTTAACCACCTCACGTAAAGGTGCTAACACATAATCCCCTGCTTTAGCTACTCCACCACCAATAATAATTCGTGTAGGATTAATTAGATGAATTAAATTAATTACCCCAACGCCAATATAACGTCCGGTATCGGCTAACAGTTGCAATGAGAGTGGATCTCCTTCTTTGGCACATTGATAAATAAGAGCACCGTTAATGGCATTAGGATCGTTATGAGCTTTTTTTAATAGCTCTTGATTTTGTTCGGATTCTAACGCCCGTTCTCTTAACACCTCTCCCCCCGCTATGGTTTGGAGACAACCATAACTTCCGCAAGAACACTTCCGACCATTAATGTCAACGATAACGTGACCAATTTCGCCTGCAATCCCATTCTGACCATGAAAAAGTTGATCATTTAATATAATCCCCGCACCAATTCCGACACCGATATTAATACAAATTAAATTGTCTATGCCTTTCCCATTTCCAAACCACGTTTCACCTAATGTGAAAGCTCGGACATCATTTTCAACATATACAGGTATCTGAAATTGAGCCTCTAAATGTTTTTTGATCGGGATTTGTCTAAGCTGAAAATTCGGAGCAAAAATGGCTATCCCTTCTAAATGATCAACGACACCGTGCATCCCGATGCCAATTCCGATTATCTTGTCTTTATTTATTTTTGACTTTGTCATCACTGCTTGAATAACTAAAACGATTTGTTTAAGTAATTCGTCTTTTGTAAGTGGACTTGGTAAGGTTATTTCATCTCTTGCTTGGATCGTCGCACTTAAATTCGTTACGACAGCTCGGACTGTATGCCCACCTACATCGACGCCAACAATAAACGAGTCTCTATTGTTAATCGTTAACAATATCGGCTTACGCCCCCCTTGAGACGTCCCAACCTTACTCTCACATACTAAATTTTCGTTAATTAATTCCGTGACGATATTGGTTACCGTCGCAGGAGTCAACTTTGTCTTTTTCGCTATCTCGGCACGAGAAATAGGACTATGTAATCGAATTGTATTTAAAATCGTTGACTTATTTAATAATTTCATCCCTTGAAAACTACCTGTTTGTATTCTTGACATATGAATCCTCCTACATTACTATGAGTCACTGAAAATGAGTTTAGATGATTGGGATTACTCCGCCATCTGCATACTCTACGCGTTCCGTGGGTGAACCTTGAGCCATAATGGATCATCTAATGAATCACCTAATGATTTGGGATTCGTCCTAGTTAAAAGTGAGAATGAGATTGTTTTCAGTGGACGTTACTATTCCTTTTGATTTTAATCGGTAACATCCTTAGGGTCAAAGTTTTTGAGGATTTCGTATACAGCTAGTCCGTCACTCACATGTTTTTCACTATATTTAATCGGTAACAAAGCAAAGAATACATAGTAAACCGAAAAGTAGCCGAACTGATAAAAATAAGTCGTTTCTGGTATGATATTGATCATAATTAGGAGGTTGAGAACAAGCATAGAGCCTAAATTAAATATGACTCCACCTAAATGGACCAAAATATGTCCAAGTTTATTATTTATTTTTAGACCTTTATAGGTGCAAGAGGAATCTGCTATATAAATCCGCTTAAATGAAATCGGTCCTACTCTTAAAATAGTTTTCCCCCTACCTATGACTAGGTTAGATGTTCCTCCCATCATTTTCGCCATCGTCCAATGACCGAACTGATGGATAAAAGACACTAAAGGAAGGATTAGAAAAAAAGCCCAAAAAGCCGTCATAAGGTCGCTCCACTCAAACATAAGGACTT
>NZ_ALPT02000041.1 GCF_000292245.2 Alkalihalobacillus alcalophilus ATCC 27647 = CGMCC 1.3604
TCAACTACTTTTACTCAAAAAGCTCTGGATAGGCTTCTTTTGCTAATAGTTCTACTGCTTCACCAATTCTCGGGCCTGGTCGTGACAGGATATCACCGTCAACGAGGAAGACTTGGTCATTTTGAACCGCTGAGATTACATCCCATCCGTCACGGGCTTTAATTTCAGCAATTGGGTCGTCAACATAATGAACGGTTGTAAAAATAGCTTCTGGATTACGGCTGACAACTTCTTCTTCACTTAATTTAATCCAACCCTCTTGGTCAGCAAAAACATTCACAACACCAGCTTTGTTCATAATTTCTTGTTGAAAAGTGGCGTCCCCTGTTGTATAAATTTCTGGAGCAGGGCTGATTTCAAAATAAATTTGCTTCTCATCTTCTAAGTTTTGCAGATTTTCCTCAACTGCGGCAACTTGGGCTTGGATTTCCGCATTCAGTTGCTCACCCTTTTCACTTACACCCATGATAGCCGCAATTTGTTCGATGTCACCATAGACATCTTCAAAAGAGGTGGCTGATTCAATTACAAAAATAGGAATTCCTGCATCAATAAGTGGCTCAATCATTTCTCTTTGTCCAATTGTATACGCAATAATGAGATCTGGATTCAAAGCAATAATCGCCTCGGCATCAATATTCATCGAATCAGATACACGTTGAATTTCAAGGGCTTCTTCAGGGTAATTATCAAAATCGGTCGCCCCAACGACCTTATCGCCTACTTCTAAAGCAAATAAGATTTCGGTAATACTTGGTTGCAACGAGACGACGGTCTCAGGAGCTTGGTCAAAGGTAATTTCTGTCCCCTCATCATCTGTCACCGTGTAAGAACTCTCGACATCGTCACCATTTCCTTGAGCTCCGTCTCCTGGCTCATTTGTTTCTGTTTGACACGCTGTTAAAAATAAAATTGTAATAAAAATGCTTAACCACTTTGTCCATTGTTTTGTATTCATTTTTTCTCCTCCTCGTTTTTCGGTTTTCTCATTGGATAGGACTTGCTTTGAAATGGAATCTCCTGGACTTCCTCAAGGTGATTAACAAAAACCGCCATCACAAAAAAGACATTCGCGAGCAAATGAGTGTAATCAAATAAAATCTTCGGTACATCTCTCTCTAAACTAACTTTATGTAGAGCTCGGACAGATTTTTTCGCTTCGCTTCGGCACACATGAAGAGCACATGCCGCATCGGATCCTTGTGGCAATAAAAATTGCGTAATTTGCTCGTGAACAACCTCCAAATATAGGTCGTAAATGTCACTTAACCGAGCTAAATCTTGCTCTTCAATCGCCAATTTCCCTCTGACTGAACCATTCAGATGATAAGCCATCGGCAAAAGTTCCATTAAGTGATCATACACCGTTATCAAATTTGCATTCTTTTTTACTAAACTCACCGCTTGTCCTATTCGGGTCGTCATCGAATCGGTTCTGATTTCAAAATCAACGGTTGAGGCCGATTCACGCATATACGGATAACATAAATACCTCATATCTTTTTTCACATCATCACCTCGTTCCTTGGACGATTCCTTATGAATGTTCTGTGGTTTGCTCTTTTAATGGAAGTTGGCTTTTTTAAAAGGGATTAAAAAGGACATGTTGCCTATAGGAGAGTCGTTTGACGTGGATTCATCATCTATGTGAGCTCATATGGGTAGGCCGGTTTGTTTAACGATATAAAACCATAAAAAAACGCCCGAAAAAATCGGACGGTATCCCTAATATCCATATAAAAAATAGACTGATGGAAACATAACCGTACAATCCTCTTAATTTCCGAAGAGCAAATACATTCAAGATTAGGCAGGTATCCTGGCTTATGCTTCCTTTTACTCTAAGAACCTTCCCATCACTCTTTCATGGACAGTGGTCATCTCTTATTTCATCAGCATTTACAGTTGCGGAAACAGCTTCGGCCTCGCACCGAATTCCCTTTTCACTCTAAATGAGCACCTAAACTCTACAACATATATTCATTTAAACGTAGTGTATCATATTTTGACTAATAGTTAGAGAAAATTTCGTCAGTCTTTATCAAAATGAGCGAAAAAGCTTGCTAAAAAGACAAAAAATTCAGTAAAATATAATAGATACTTTATTAAAAGGAGGCAGAAATGATTGAAAAAACTCGACAAAAACCAATCGAATTATCAATTTGGCATAGTTTAAAAGGACGAGGTCAGCTTTTAACAGAAGAAGACAATCAGCATATACTCCATTTAGAAAAAGGATTTAAAGGTGAACGCGAATTTGACGAATGGACTGCAGATTTACCCGAAGATTGGATTCAACTCCATGACCTCCTCCTCGAAAAAAACAAAACCATTTTTCAACTGGATTCTCTTATCATTACACCAAGCTCCGTCCTTTTATTTGAGGTAAAAAACTACGAAGGTGCCTTTATTTATGAAGAAAACCGGTTTTATACCCATAACAAACTTGAAATAAAAAACCCCCTAGAGCAACTAAACCGTAGTGAGTCTCTACTCAGACAACTTTTTCAGGAATATCATTTACAACCGCCACCGATTACTTCCTATGTGATTTTCATCAATCCTGAATTTCATTTATTTCAAGCTGATCCACATAACCCTCATTTTATCTTTCCACCTTTAATGACCCGATTTAAAAAGAAATTATTACAGCAACCATACAGAAAAATGAAAGCTTCTCACAAAAAGTTAGCTGAATTTTTATTAACTTCTCATCTAAAGCAAAGCCCTCATTCTCGAATCCCCGTCTATGAATATTCCCAATTGAACAAAGGCATTTTTTGTAGCAAGTGCAATAGTTTGAATACTTATTTCAGTGGCCATTATTTACTATGTAGAAACTGCCATTATAGCGAAAAATTTTACGAAGCTGCTAATCGGAGCATCAAGGAATTTCGCTTATTATTTCCCAAAAGAAAATTAACCACAAGTGCCATTAGCGAATGGTGTAAATTAAATAGCCAAAAGCGACGCACTCTTCAAAGACTGCTAACGAAAAAATACAAACTTATCGGTGTTCGGAAAAGCTCCTACTATGTAGACAAGTAAATGGTGACAGTCATTAAACAGGGTGCAAATTTGGATAAAACTTTGAACCGCCATAAATGCTAATGGGACAGTTAAGGCGGTTTCTTTTTTATTTTGTCCTATAACCCTCTTTTATTGGACATTCGTTACGCTCCAACTCTCCTTTTTGTCCTATAACCCTCTTTTATTGGACATTCGCTACGCTCCAACTCTCCTTTTTGTCCTTTCAACCAGCTATACCACAAAAAAACAGCACCAACTCCAAGTCAGCACTGCTTTCCATATTCATCTAATGTAAATCTCCATAACATAGTACAATTCGGTCTTTTCCATTAATGTCATTCACTCTTTCCACTGTCGCGTGTGGAAAAGCTTCCCGTAGCATGCTCGCTACTTCCTTCGTTTGACCGGCTCCAACTTCGAATGCAATAAGACCGCGCTCATTCATAACTAATGGCAGCTCTCGCACAAGGCGTCGGTATAAATCATAGCCATCCTCCCCGCCAAATAAAGCGAGGTGAGGCTCATGTTCTCTCACGTTGACAGCAAGGGTCGCCTTTTCACCGTTCGGTATGTAGGGAGGATTAGAGACGACGATATCAAATTTTTGCCCACTATTCATAGGAGTTTGCAGCAAATCACTTATTTCAAAATTCACTTGTGCCCCTAAATGAACAGCGTTTTCTTTTGCAACTTGGAGCGCCGCTGCTGACAAATCAACGGCTGCTACCTTCACTTGTGCGTCTTCTAGTGCCAACGAAATCGCAATGGCTCCACTACCAGTTCCAACATCAAGCACAGAGACAGCACAACTGTTGCTAAATAGTTCTTGTTTTTTTTGCAAAACAGCGACTACTAGCTCTTCCGTTTCTGGCCTTGGGATGAGCACATGACGGCTAACTTTAAACTGGCGGCCGTAAAATTCTTCATAGCCGATAAGATGCTGAACCGGCATGCCCTCGCTATATTTTTTAACATCCTCACAAAATATCGCGAACACCTCAGGCTCGACCTCATCATGCATCATCATAAACATTTGCGAACGCGATACTTGAAGATGATGACGTAATAACCATTCAATCGCTGGCTTTTCCCACTCAGCCTTTTGTGCCTCTAAAAAAGAAGAAGCCCAATTGAGGGCTCCATTCACAGTCATTTGTTTCATCTTAGTCTTCCGCTCGTTTCATTTGCTCGGCTTGCTCTTCTACAATTAAAGCATCGATAATTTCATCTATCTTTCCTTGTAAAATTTGGTCAAGCTTTTGCAATGTTAAGCCGATGCGGTGGTCGGTTACACGACTTTGTGGGAAATTGTACGTGCGGATACGCTCTGAACGATCTCCTGTACCGACAGCTGATTTTCTCGTTTCATCGTATTCGGCTTGAACTTCTCGTTGGATTTTATCATAAACACGGGCACGAAGAACTTTCATCGCTTTTTCCTTGTTTTTGATTTGCGATTTCTCATCCTGACAAGAAACAACTGTTCCAGTCGGTAAATGCGTTAAGCGAACAGCAGACATTGTCGTATTAACACTTTGGCCACCTGGTCCACTTGATGCAAATGTATCAACACGGATATCTTTATCATGGATTTCTACTTCTACTTCCTCTGCTTCAGGTAAAACCGCAACCGTTGCTGTAGAAGTGTGAATCCGTCCACCTGATTCCGTTTGAGGAACACGTTGAACACGGTGTGCTCCATTTTCATACTTTAATTTGGAATAAGCTCCAGCCCCGTTGACCATAAAGATAATCTCTTTATATCCACCGAGCTCTGTTGAAGTAGCCTCGATCACTTCTGTACGCCAGCCTTGTGCTTCTGCAAAACGAGAGTACATTTTGTAAAGGTCGCCAGCAAAAAGTTGGGCCTCATCTCCACCAGCTGCCCCACGAATTTCAACGATTACGTTTTTATCATCATTCGGGTCCTTTGGTAATAAAAGAATTCTTAAGCTCTCTTCTAATTCTTTTTGGCGTGGGCTTAATTCATTGATTTCTTCCTTCACCATTTCGTACATTTCATTATCAAGCTTCTCTTCAAGCATTTGTTTCGCGTCTTTTAATTGCTCTGCTACTTCTTTATACTCACGATAAACTTGAACAGTTTCTTCTATATTTGATTGCTCTTTAGAATATTCTCTTAATTTTTTTGAATCACTAATGACATCAGGATCACTTAACAATTCATTTAACCGATTATAGCGGTCTTCTACTGATTGCAAACGTTCTAACACGTCTCTTCACCTCATTAAAATTTCCAGTCCATAACAGTCTAATTATAGTATATCGTTCTAGCTAGGTCAATGCGATTCAATTTATGGTATTGATTTGATTCATGGCTAAGGATATCGAAAAATCAGACTTCCTATTAGGAGGGATTTAATCAAATCCACTCAATAGGGAAAGCTATTACTTCTGAGCTTCTTGTGTGACTTGTTTTGGGATTCATTGGAGGGGCCTTTGATTCCTTTTACGGCTCTTGCTTGGTGGCTTTTGGCTTCATTGGCTGGCTTTGATTCCCTTTCTGGCTTGGATTTGATGGCTTCGGGCTTCATTGCGGGCCTTTGATTCCCTTTCCAGCTTTTATTCGATGGCTTCAGGCTTCATTGCGGGCCTTTGATTCCCTTTCCGGCTTTTATTCGATGGCTTCGGGCTTCATTGCGGGCCTTTGATTCCCTTTCACGCTCTTATTCAAGTGCTTCGGGACTCATTACCCCTCTTTGATTCCCTTTTCACCGTTCACCAACTTGCTCCAGGCTTCATTCTCAAATTAATTTCCCATTTCCCCTAAAATTTGACATAAAAAAGCCCCGCAAATGATTAATAAATCGTTTTTGTGGGGCAGAGAGCCATATTCAAACTAAACTTCCTATCAACTTAAATCGTCAATTTGGTCTTCTAATCCTTCGATGAGTTCTTCTTTTTCGTCATCATCTAAGTCATCATCTTTTTTAACTAGAGCGATTTCTTTTTCTAAAATCCGAATTTGCAGCCCTTTATCTTCACGTTCTAGGGCTATTTCACGGGCCTTGTCTAAGTTGTCCTGCTTCAAATAACTGTTGCCGGCTAATTGTTTGGCTCGTGCATTTTCATTTAACTCTTCTTCATAAATAGCGATAATTTGCTCGTCCTCACCATTTAATCTGGCTTGTTCCAGCCGAACGGTTGCATTGTCAGACTCCAAAGATTGTAGGGCTTCATTAGCTTCATCATTGTTTAATTGATACAAACCCGTAACCGCTCCATCTTCAAATTGAGGGGCTAAGGCAAAGGACTTTAACAAACTTTCCACCGTATTATGTTCCCTATATAACTGGGCCAACACTTCCATATCTTCAGCCGTTTTATCTGAGAGGGCTTCAAAAGCGGTAATAGCGTCCTCAACGTCATCATTTGTCAGAGCTTGATATGCAGCAAGTTGCTGTTCCTTTGAGGCTAGCTCAGCTTCAAGCTCTTCGTTTGTCGAGCGTAATTCAGCATTTGTTGCTTCATTATGAGCCATTTCAGTGGATAACGCGTTTGCGGTTGGTCTTACGGATGAGAAATAAAGAATCGTTCCACCTACAATTAGTCCAATTACTAATACACCGACCATCATAAAGATTGTCGAACGATTGAGGGCCTTCTTAAAAGAAGATACCTCAGATGTACTCTTTGTTTCTTGAGGTTCATCCTTAATAGCTGGCGACTGATATCCCTGTGTTGTACTTTGAAATTCTTGATTTGGTGCATGATTATAAGAAGGAAAGGGACTCTGATTCGGGTTCATTTTTGGCTGCTGATGAAAACTTGTCCCTTGATCGATTCCTTCATTCTGTCCTAAAAGAGGTGACTCTTGCTCGCTCTTTGCACTTTGCTTCGTCTGTGAAGTCGCCACTTTCTTATCTGATGAGCGACCATTTGCTTTCGACACGACTTTATTGGAGCTCTGTCCTAGATCACTCTTTTCTTGATGCGGTTTTTCGGTAACCTTTTTCTTCCCTTTCTTAGCTACAGAACTCCCTCGTTTTTCCTTAACCGGCGTTACAGATGGCTCTGGATACTCCCCTTTTAATACTTGAACTAATTGCTCAATTGACTTAGCTTGAATCAAGTCATCAACAAGTGGAGAAGATGTTTTCCCTTCCACAAAGCCTTTTTCGACAAGCTGATGGAAATCAACACCTGAAAATAAGGAAACAATTAAACATTTTAAATGATATAAAAAGGTTTTCCGTTCCAACTTTTCAGGTGGTAGCACCGAACGAATCCCTCGATGTAACAATTTCACCTTACCATCTTGGCGGAAAAAGACATTATTTGGCTCAACTGAAGTCGTAAATTGAGTTCCCTCGATTTGCTGAATGTCGAGTAAGGCCAACGCTAGCTTTTGCTTTTCTTTTTGATTAATTTGTAAAAAATCTACAAATGGAAAATAACCAGGTGACTTTTTATATGTAAGACGGATTTTTTCTTCGTCCATTTCATATTCGACAAGTGGGAAAAACAGAGAGTTTGGTTTTTTTAACTCATCGAGCTGTTCGATCTCTTGCACATTAGTCCCGTGTTTATTTAATTCAACTAAAAATGAATCTTCTAACAAAACAATCGTTCCATTGGAAAATTGTATTTCTTTCGCCAATGCTCTCCCCTCCTTTTCTGATTAAAAAGCGAAGTCCGTTTGGTCAGAAGCGAGAAAAAATAAGAACAGCTGATGAAGACGCTTTTTGTCTTCACTCAGATGGGCGATTTTTCTCGAGCTTCTAACGGACGCAGCTAGATTGATTAAAAAGCGAAGTCCGTTTGCCCAGAAGCGAGAATATTAAGGATCAACGCTAAGTTCGCGCCATCCTGCCGCAACGCCTTGTACCCACGTCCTGTGGGCAAGGGGCGGCTACTGAAGACGCCCTTTGTCTTCATTAGACGAACCGATTTTTCTCGAGCTTCTAACAGGCGTAGCTAGATTGATTAAATTAAGGCCTCTGAAAAACGGTCTACTCGTTAAAATGCGGGTCCATTAGTTAGCATACTCCGCTAGCTCCATACCCTACGCGTTCCGCGGGTGAACTGGGAGCCTCCTGACAAAGTCGCTGTGGGGTCCCCCGTGTTTCACCTTTCCCGCAAGAGTCTCCCGGTATTCCGCTTTATATCATAAAAAAACAGTTATTCTTTAATTAAAAAATAGCTCTCATTAAACCTGATAAAATAAAATCTGCTGTTAAGGCTAAAATGATTGCTACTCCTGCAAAGACGATTAAAAGTCCATAAATCGGGTCAATACCTTTTGACATCTGCTGGCGGTAATAAAAGAAAGTAAGAGCAACTACCGCGACAAGTAGGCTTAATAGAAGAACAACGATTAGTGACGTTAAGACGTTCAATCCAATCGCCGATGAAAGAAAGTAAGCCGCAGCAATATAAACCGGGATGCTTAACCATGTTCCGTATTGACTGACGATGTCATGAAACTTTAAGTCAATCTTGTAGACAAACTTTAACACGGCAAATAGCAGGGCCGCCGTTCCGACAAGAATCACAGCGATGGAAAAGAAAGCTTGGAAAAACAGTTCAAAAAAGTCGCCTGCCCCCAAGAAACCTCTCACTAAACTGGAAAATTGAAAATAAGAAGCTAAGGCAAAAAATAACGAAATGAGAGCAAAGTTGATGAATCCAAAAATGAAGTTGCTTTTCTCATATTTAATTGCGGTTTCTGTCGGTGCTTTTAGTTGTTTTGTGATAAATTGAAAATAATCAGATGCAGTCTTTTTCGCTTGTTCGACCTTTTCATTTTGGCCCTTATTGGTCTCAGTCTCATCGCCACTTGTTGGAGCTTGCGATGGATGCACGGCTTCTATTGCTGCCGCCGTTTCCTTTTTAGTTGGTTCTGTCTCTACGTTTGCTGTCGGCTCTTTTCCACTACTCTCCCCAACCTTTGCACCACAATGAATACAAAACTTATCGGCATTTGTTAACTCTTTTCCACACGCTTGACAATTCATATAAATCACCTCTCCTTATTATAATTGGTCAAAATATATATAAAGACACACTGCTATGAGACTTAGAATCGATACAGAGTATTTTGTGATAAGCCACCAGTTCAGTTGATGACGCCAGGTAGACTTTTGCAATTGCACTAAGCCAGAGCGTAAATACTCCTTCACCTCGGTAATCGATTGCGGACGTTTATCTGGTTCCAACTGCACTAAAGCCTCCAAGCATGTTCTTGTCGCTTTTGTTAAGCCTGTACGAAAGTGCTGGATCGGCTTTTGGGTAATGTAGACAAACTTTCCGCCACTTAACAAATAGTACATTAAGGCACCGAGTGTAAATAAATCGGTTCTTGTATCGGATTGCTGCTTTTCAAATTGCTCAGGAGCGGCAAAACCGACCGTCCCAATTTGTAATGTGTCTTTTAACTTACCTTCATCAAACTTTCGGGCAATCCCAAAATCAATGAGCTTCACTTGCCCATCTGTTGTGATCATTATATTACCTGGCTTCAAATCGCGGTAAATAATGGCTGGTTGTTGACTGTGTAAATAATCAAGGATTTCGGCTAAAGCTAAGCTAATGTTCAAAACCTCTTCTTCTGAAAAAGGCTCTTCTTGATTTTCATACACTTCAAGCAATGATCTTCCATCAACAAATTCCTGGACGAGGAAAAAGTAACGTTCGTCTTCAGAAGCAAAAAAGTCGGCAATTTGAGGTAGGCCTGAATGGTTAAGCTCACTAAGCAATTTCGCTTCAGAAAAGAGGCGACGTGAGATTTTCTGTTTCATATCGGCTACTTTTACAGCCCATAATTGGTTGTGATCGTGGATGTCCTTTGCTAAATAAACGGCCGACATTCCACCTGCACCAATTTGACGAATGATTTCATAACGTTCCTTCAAGACATCACCGGCTTGGAAATGAATATCATGTTTCGCCATTTTACGGTGTTCCTCGCTTCGTTCGACTAAATAAGGACTGCAAGAAGCTCTTCTGTTCTGATTCTGTCACTTGGTCTTTCGCAAATACGTTTCGAACTAATAAAACAGTGATGTTATCTCTTGTACCAGAGAAATTGGCGAGCTTCACTAAATAATCCGCGATAAGTTGCAAATCGGTGTATTCCTTTTCTAACCCTTGTAAAGTCATAATAATTTCTTCATCGGAGAACATCGAATAAAACCCGTCACTACAAAGTAAAAATAAATCACTAGAATGATAGAATCCAACTTGTTCAAATGGGTCAACATGTTCTTCAATTCCAAGACATTGGGTGAGCATGTTTCGTTTGCGATGGTTTCTCGCTTGCTCTCTTGTTAACTTGCCCTTTTTAACTTGCTGTTCAACCCAGGAATGATCTTCGGTTAACAGAGCCATTTCAATTTCGCCTTCTAATTCCTCAGTCAACTGCTCCGCTAAGCTTATGTCGTGTTGCTGCTGTTGATGAATAAACCGTTGAAATCCTTGACTCCCCTTAACTTGATAAATACGACTATCGCCAACATGATAAAGCTGATAATGTCCACCATACATGACGATTAATGATAAGGTTGTGCCAAGCTTGGAGCCAATTTGCAAAAGCTCTTGATTCATTTGCACAAAAAGCTTTTCAAATTCACTAGATAAATGCTGTTGTAAGTTTTTTTTCTTCAATAATTTTGGGACACGTTTTAGCCACCAGCTGTCTAATTTTTTGACGACTAGTTTGCTCGCTTCGGCCCCGTCTTGATATCCACCCATGCCATCTGCAATCGCCAATACTCCAAACTCTTGGCCTTTTGGATCAAGCGTCATTCGTAAAAAATAATTATCTTCATTTCGATCTTTTACTGGTCCTGTATGTGTAGCAAGACCGATTTGCCAATTTTCATTAAAAGTCATAAAGGCTTACTCCCATTTAAAGGTATAATCAACTTTTCCGACTGAGATAATATCATCGACCTGGAGAGCATAGATTTTATATGGCACAAGGGCTTCTCCATTTAATTTTGTACCATTTTTTGAACCTAAGTCTTTCACACCAAAGCTGTCTTCAATGCGAACAAATTCAACATGGACACGTGAAACCCCAATGCTATCTTCCACATAGACGACTGCTGCGTCATTTCGCCCAATCGTAAAATGAGACTGATTGAGTTCAATTTGCTCAAGCTCCCCCTCACGCTCGACCTCTAAATGAGGATTCGTTATTTCAAAATCAACTTCTTCATCAAAATCATCGTCTCCTAATAGAACCGTGTCATCACTTTCTGATAGTAAACCTGTATCCATCATTAACGATTGATCATCTTCCATAAAAGCAACCGGCTCAGGTTTCGGCTTTCGTTTTGACTTTTGTGCTCCTAAACTTAATTCCTCATTAAAAGAAGGCATCACTTGAGGTTTTGTTGCGACCGCTGTGGCTGTTGCCGTTTCTTGATAGGTAGGTTGAACTTGTGTCGCAGCTGGTTGTTGATAGCTTTGTGATTGCGGACTCACTCCTTGGTTAAAAGAAACATAGGTTGACTGTGAACCATTGGCATATCCATTGCTATTTACTCCTTGAGGCATTTGTTGATAATAACCATTGCTAGGCTGATTCTGTTCTTTTGACGCAGCGACTTCTTTACTCGGTTGACCTTTTTTCCTCGATTTGTTTTCCTTAGCTACTCCTGGTTTAAAGAAGAAAATAAAATAAACAGAGGCAACAAGCAATAAGACACTTAAAGCAATAGCTGTATAAAACACCCCTTGTGTCGGAATCGTCTCAAACAACTTCCACACTAACGCGATCGCTAAGGCCGCTCCAACCCCGATATAGAGCTTAATTCGTTGGGTTAATGGCTCACCTTGCTGCTTGTTTTCTTTATTTTTTGGTTTCTTTTTCTTTTCCTTTGCACTCGTTTTGTTTGATTTGGCTGGGTCTTGCCTAAATGGATCAAATGGTTCATTTTGCTCCTGACCTTGTTCATAAGCAAAACTATTTTCATGCCCCTGTGGAGATGGTTGTGGCTGATTGAATGAACCATTGGATTTTTCTGGATGTGGCTGCTGTGGATTCATCGATTGGTAACCTTGATAAGGGTTGGGTCTTAATTGTTGAAGTTCCAATAATAATTCCTTCAAACCAGCTAAATTAAAGGAAGGATTCTCAATATATTGGTTAATCGTATTTAGCTCACTTCCTTGTAAACTATCGACTTTCTTTGCAAGTGAACCTAATAATTCCTTTAAATCTTCCATTGTCGTCGTTTGTTTTTCTAAACTTTCCACCGGTACATACGTTAAATACAGTTGCTGCGACGTTTTGCCGAGATAAATAAACTCTTCCTTTAATATGTACTGATGTTCATTCAGCATATAGAGTTTACTCTGCTCAAGTGTCGTGAGGATGTTCATAAACAACTGATAAAACTCATGTGAGGATAACGGATGTTGAGTTAAATAAACGTTTAATTGACGTTTCGACGTAATGTCATAATACAGCTTTAAGTGAAAATCAATTTCCTCTACAGATAATGGTAGAAGGTTTGGTATTTGGTTCGATTGCATCATCCGTAGTTGTAGATGAATGAGGTTCTCCTCAGTTAGCTCTTGCTGATTCTTTTTAGTAAAAAGTAAATATTGTCCGTTTTTCTCGTGGTAATCATAACTCAAACCAAAGATTGTCTTGCTTTCTCCCATGTTTTTTCCTCCTATCTCATTTTCCAATTAAAACTTTCCTAAATAATAATAAGCGGTTATAACAGCAGGTACGACGGCATACATAAATGGAAAACGAGTCGCCTTTGTCGCTTTAAATGTTTCTAGATGTGATAAATCCTTTGACGTCAAGCTGCTTATCATCGCAAACAAACCTGTGACTAAACGTCGTAAAAAAGTTCTTGTAAAGACTAACAAGACGATGGCAATTAATCCGGCATAAATGATCGAGTACATCATGACGTTGAGTACATTGACAACCCCAATTAATGCTCCGATTCCGGCAAAGAGTTTCACATCTCCTGCCCCTAAAGCTTTAAATACATATAAAAGTAAGAAAATAAGACCTGCAACTAGTAAACCTAAGACTGAAAAAATAAGGCCATCAATGCCATTCATGATTAAATGGAACACAAGACCGACCGCCATCGCCCCCGCCGTAAGCCAATTCGGTAGCTTCTGATAACGAACATCCATATATAAAGCAACTAACAAATAAAGAAATAAAAGATAATCATAAATCTCCAAATACAAACACATACACCTCCCTAAAGCAGCTGGTTTTATGATCCGGTCCAGATTTTTTCGTATGCACTTTGTTCGAGTGTGATGGTGCGATTGACGAAGGGGGCAATGATTGGGACTTCGTAGGTAGCGGTTATGCCGAAGTAGCCTTTTAAGCCATAACCGGACACGTCCAGATCAACATTTGTTACGTTCACCCTACTTGGGTCGAATAAACCATCAGAATTTGCTCTACTAAAATTCGTTTCTACAAAAGGTTGAGTGGCACTGGCTGCTGCCCCACCTAAGACATCCATAATATCAACTCCAAATACCCCTAACACTTCTTCCACCAAATTTTCTACAGAAGATAGATCAAATTCTTCTTCTGTAAAATTTTTGATCCAATTATCTGCTGCATTAGCACCGCCCTCTACAATTAAGGCAGCTGGATAGGCGTGCGTTGCTACGATCTGAGTCGTCTCACTTACAGCTTGTTTCAATGCCATATCTGCCACAGATATTCGAATCATCATCGCTAAAAAGACCGTAAACAGTAAAAATACCGGCATAACCATCGCAGCCTCAAGCGTTAAGCTTCCATCCTCTCTACGCATAAACCTTTTTAACATTCCTGTTCCCACCTCCCCATTCCATCACTTTCAGTAAAAGGACTACTTAGACCTTTCTCCTTTACAAACTATGCATTATTCCATTTCTTCCTCTGTAAAGGTCCAAACGGTATCGTTATGAACAGCATCTGAAGCTATTAAACCACCATTTATTTTTAAATACTGCTCTCCTTCACCCTGTACATCAAATACTAGCTTTCCACTTATTTCTTCTCCTGGTTCTAGGTCACCTGTTATTTTACCGATTGAATCTAGATTGTTTGTAATATCACTTTGACCAGAACCATCTGGAGTATTGGTTATTCTATATGCACCAGCTATATCTTCAGCATCATATGTTGTATCACCAATATTTTTTAATGTAACATCAACTACAAGGTGAAAATCTAGTGGAGAACTTTTACCGTCTATCTCTACCTCTTTACTGATAGAATCTACTGTCATTTCAAAAGCACCTAATGTACTTGATACTCGGCCTGTATCACCTATCGATAAATCCAATTGATCTTCAAATTCCTCACTAGCAACTGGCCCTTCCGTCTCTCCTGAATCATCATTATTTGTGGTCGATTCATTTTCACTACTATTGCCACCATCAACATCATTTACCGTTTCATCGCTACCTACATCTTCCGGTGCACCTGCTCCATTATCATTATTACAAGCGAATAACACCCCTACAGCTAATAAACTAATCCCTGCTACCTTCATTATTTGCTTCATATTTCTCCCTCCTATCTCTTATCTATAAACTGTTTTACTTAATTCAAGTAGGGTGAAGAAAGGTCATTCAAAGCCTTTCTCATTACCGATTACTCCATCTCATCTTCTGTAAATGTCCAGACAGCCTCGTTATAGACACCACCTGCCGCTATTAAGCCAGGTTGTACACGAATATACTGATCTTCCTCACCTTCTCTTACACTAAACAGTGCTTCACCACTTAATTGTTCTCCTGGTTGTAACTCCCCAGTTAATGCGTCTATACTTTCAAAGTTCTGAGACATATCATTCGATCCAGAAACATCTAAATAGATGGTTTGTTCAAGTATTCCTACAGGGTTTGTAACATCTATCACACTGTCTCCTATATTTTTTACAGTTAAATCAACTATAATAAAATAATCAAACATAGGACTTTCTCCATCAATCGTCTTTTCTTTCCTTATTGAGTCAATTGTAATCTCATAAGCCCCTTGATTACTTGAAAACTGTGCCGTATCTCCAATTCCTAGATTTAATTGGTCATTAAAGTCTTGATCTGAGGACATTCCTCCTCCTGAAGACTCTGAATCGGTTTCGTTACTTTCTTCATTTTCATCATCCCCACTATTGGACTCTTCATTATCACTCTCATCAACCTGTTCATTAGGGATTCCCTCACCCTTTGCATCTTCTGATGTGCCTGTTCCTTCATCACTGTTACAAGCTACTAATAAGCTTCCTGCTAATAATGTAATACCTATTGCTTTCATTATTTTCTTCATAGACATTCCCTCCACTCTTTGACTCGCTCACTCTATTTCAATTAAACTCTCCCACTTTTTGCTTAACTCAAATAAGGTGGAGAAAGGCCTTTCATGACCTTTCTCATTACCGATTACTCCATCTCATCTTCTGTAAATGTCCAGACTACGTCGTTATAGACACCCTTTGCTGCTATTAAGCCTGGATTAATAAAAAGAAATTGCTCATTTCCGTCTCTTGCATTATAAATCGCATCTGCAGTTACTTCCTGACCAGGTTCAATACTTCCTTCAAACCCTTCAACACTCTCGTATAAATGAGAGTAGTCTGCAGCTCCCGATCCTTCCACATCATTATTTTGATGTAAAACGCTAACTGTATCATATGCATCTAGTGCTTGTTCACCAATATTTTTAATAGTTAAGTTCATAATAATAAAATGCGATAAAGGTGACGATTTCCCATCTACTTCTTCCGTCTGGCTAACAGAATTTAAAGTAATTTCATAAGCACCAATATTACTCGAAATTTGTGCCGTATCTCCAATTCCTAAATCTAATTGGTCACCAAACTCTAAATCAGATGCCATTCCTCCACCTGAAGACTCTGAATCGGTTTCGTTACTTTCTTCATTTTCATCATCTCCACTATTGGACTCTTCCTCTTCATTATCACTCTCATCAACCTGTTCATTAGGGATTCCCTCACCCGTTGTATCTTCTGATGTATCTGTTCCTTCATCACTGTTACAAGCTACTAATATACTTCCCGCTAGTAATGTAATGCCCATTGCTTTCATTGTTTTTTTCATAGACATTTCCTCCATTCTATAACTCACTCTATTTCAATTAAACAATCCTACTTTTTTTGCTTAACTCAAGTAGAGTGGAGAAAGGCTTCTCCCTTCTCGACTCTGTTCACTTAATCTAAATCACTTTCAGAAAATGTCCAAATAACTTGGTTTTTAACACCATTTGAAGCCACTAAACCTTCGTTTACTCGGATATAGTGTTCATCGGATCCATAAACATCAAAGAGTAATTGAGCTGATATTTCCTCACCTGGATTTACTCTACCCGAAACTGCTTCAAAACTATCAAAATACTGATTAATGTAAGTTCCGGTTCCAGTTTGAGATAACTCATGAGTAATATCGAAAATACCAACCATATCCTCTGCTAACATAGCTTCTTCACCAATATTTTTAAATTTCACATCTGCCACATAGAAATGCTCAAACTGAGCAGAGCGATTATCCACCTCATCTTCAAATTTAATACTTTCAATAGTCAGTTCAAAGTCACCAACATTACTAGAAACTTGACCGGTATCCCCAATTTTCAAGTCTAATTGGTCTTCAAAGTTCCCAGGTGCAAAGGCACTTCCTCCACCTGACTCACTATCGTTTTCAGTATTTTCACCTTCATCATCTGTTTCATTATTTTCTGCATCAGTGACTTCCTCTTCTGTTACTGGTTCATTGTTTTCTGCTTCTTCGTTATTATTACAAGCTACTAATAAACTCCCCGCTAGTATTGTAATTCCGATTGCTTTCATCATTTTTTTCATAGACATTCCCTCCACACTTTAACTCGCTCACTCTATTTCAATTAAACACTCCCACTTGTCTGCTTAACTCAAATAGGGTGGAGAAAGGTTTTTAAATTTAGTTACCTTTCTCCTTTATACAACTAATTCCGTGCTTCATTAAGATCAAAGGTCCACCTTACATCATTCTGTACAGCGTCTGAAGCAATTAGTCCAGGATTTACTCTGATATATTGCTCTTCACCTGCATAAATATCGAATAATGCTTCGACACTCACGGTATCTCCTGGAGCAATTTTCCCATCTAAATACTCTATACTTTCAAATTGCGAAGAATAATCAGGTGTACCTGAAGCCTCTAAATTGTCAGTTATCTCCAGAATACTAATAGTACTTTCTCGCTCTAATACAGATTCACCTATGTTTGTAATCGTCACTTCTGCTTTTATAAAATGATCAAACATCGGTGCTTCACCATCTATCTCGTTATCAATAAGTTCAACTGAATGGATTGTAATTTCAAATTCACCAGTATTACTAGAGATTCGAGCGGTATCTCCGATTGCTAAATCTAATTGATCTCCAAAATCTTGGTCAAATACCGCTTCACCTGTCTCTTCCTCTTCTGTATTATCATCGACCTGATCATCACTTGCTCTGATTTCATCTGGTACGCCTGTTCCTTCATCGCTGTTGCAAGCTGCTAATATACTTCCCGCTAATATTGTAATACCGACTGCTCTCATCAGCTTTTTCATAATAGCCTCCTACATTTAATATCTCTTTTACTTACTCTTTTGCTTCACTTGTCTCAAATGTCCAAATCGCATTATTCTTGACTCCACCCGCAGCAACTAATCCACTGTTGACTCTAATGTACTGTTCTTCCCGATCTCTAATTACAAAAAGCGCTTGACCACTAACTGTTTCACCTGGTTGAAGTTCTCCTTCCAATCCATCAATGCTATCGAATTGTGATGAATAGTCTGGCGCACCAGACCCATCTAAGTTACTTGTTATTTCAAGAACTCCTATAGTATTATCTGGTGCTAAAACTGTTTCTCCAATATTTGTTACGGTAATGTCTGCAATAATCCATGCATCAAATAATGAGCCTTCACCATCAATTTGTTCTTCTGTATATTCAACTGAGTCAATGGAGATTTCAAACTCTCCTATCGTGCTAGCAATTTGTGCTGTATCTCCAATAATAAGATCAACTTGGTCTTCATACTCACCTGTAGAAGCAACCCTATTCGAATCACTAGTCTCTGAATCTTCTTTACTTAAAGAATCCTCTTCTCCATCTCCTGACGTTTCACTTCCAGTATTATCATTATCAATTAACCCATTTTCAGCTTCTACTGAACCCTCATCTGAATTACAAGCTATTAATAAACATCCTACTAGTAATAAAATACCGATTGCTTTCATTGTTTTTTTCATAGACATTCCCTCCACTCTTTAACTCGCTCACTTTATTTCAATTAAACAATCCCACTTGTTTGCTTAACTCAAATAGAGTGGAGAAAGGTCTTATTTAGATCCTTCTCATAAGCTAAATTCCTCATTCATAATGGTGTTTTGGCACCCTCGAAATTTATTGAACTTCATCTTGAGCAAAGCTCCAAGTTACTTGGTTCTTTACAGCATCGGATGCTACCAGTCCATCTGTAATCCGCAGGTAATAAGTATCAGCTTCATACACTTGATAGACCATTTCTCCTGTCAATCCCTGCCCTTCATTTATTTCCCCATCTAGTGCATCAAATGATTCAAACCAATTTGAGACCTCTGGTTCACCTGATCCTTCTAGAAAATCTGTCATTTCAAACATTCCTTTTAATTCTCCAGCGTCAATTGCCGCACTTCCAATATTCTTTACTTCAACTGAGACAATATGAAATGTATCTAGTTGCGAATTTTCTTCATCAATCTCATCTTCTCTTTTAACTGATTTAACTGTTATTTCGAACTCCCCAGTATTAGTTGATACTTGTGCTGTATCTCCTAATTTTAAATCTAACTGGTCTACGTATTCATTAGTTGAAGTATTTCCTTCCGCACCAACATTACTTTCATCTACATCTTCTGTGTCTTCATTTTCTTGTTCAATTTCATTAGATTTATCAGTTCCATCGGTATCATCATTATTACAAGCAACTAACAAGCTCCCCGCTAGTATTGTAATACCAATTGCTTTCATTATTTTTTTCATAGACATTCCCTCCACTCTTTAACTCGCTCACTCTATTTCAATTAAACACTCCCACTCGTTTGCTTAACTCAAATAGGGTGGAGAAAGGTCATTCATGACCTTTCTCATTACCGATTACTCCATCTCATCCTCTGTAAATGTCCAGACTGCCTCGTTATAAACACCACCTGCCGCAATTAAACCAGGCTGTATACGAATAAATTGTTCCTCTCCATTTCTTGCATGAAATAGTACCTGACCATTTCTCTCTTCTCCAGGCTGCAGATCTCCTGATATAGAATCGATCGTTTCATAATTCTGAGAGTAATCTCCTGAACCTGAACCTTCTAAACTAGAGGTTTGATCTAATACACCTACCGGATTAGATGCATCTAATGTCTCATCATCAATGTTTTTTACCGTCACATCAACTACAATAAAGTAGTCAAACATAGAACTCTTATCTTCTACGGTTTCTTCTTGTTTTAACGAATGAATCGTAATTTCATAGGCTCCAAGATTACTTGAGATTTGAGCAGTATCACCAATTCCTAATTCTAATTGGTCGTTAAACTCTAACTCAGATGCCATTCCTCCACCTGAACCCGTTGTATCTTCTGATGTGTCTGTTCCTTCTTCACTATTACAAGCTACTAATAAACTTCCCGCTAGTAATGTAATACCTACTGCTTTCATTGTTTTTTTCATAGACATTCCCTCCACTCGCTCATTCTATTTCAATTAAACAACCCTACTTCGAATGCTTAACTCAAATAGAGTGGAGAAAGGCCATTCAAGACCTTTCTCATTACCGATTACTCCATCTCATCTTCTGTAAATGTCCAGACAACCTCGTTATAGACACCACCTGCTGCTATTAAACCGGGACTTATTCGAATAAATTGTTCCTCATTTTGATACATATCAAAAAGTGCTTGCCCTTTAATTTCTTCTCCAGGTCCTAAATCACCAGATATTTCATCAACACTAGGAAAATCCCTAGAAAAATCACCAGATCCGGAACTTTCTAACCGGTCTGTTTGATCTAAAATTCCTATCGGGTTGTATGCATCTATAACTTCATCCCCAATGTTTTTTACCGTTACATCAACTACTATCATGTAGTCAAACATAGAAGTCTCTCCATCGACTTCTTCTTCTCTCTTCACTGAATGAATCGTAATTTCATAGGCACCTTGATTACTCGAGATTTGTGCAGTATCTCCAATTCCTAAATCTAACTGGTCGTTAAACTCTAAATCAGATGCCATTCCTCCACCTGAAGACTCTGAATCGGTTTCGTTACTTTCTTCATTTTCATCATCTCCACTATTGGACTCTTCCTCTTCATTATCACTCTCATCAACCTGTTCATTAGGGATTCCCTCACCCGTTGGATCTTCTGATGTATCTGTTCCTTCATCACTGTTACAAGCTACTAATATACTTCCCGCTAGTAATGTAATACCGATTGCTTTCATCATTTTTTTCATGATAGTCTCCTCCATTGCTTGTTTAATAAGAATAATAAATCTCTTTTTCTATAATAAATTCCCTATCCTTTACTTCCCCACTCAGAATACCTGCATTACTTAATAATGATGTCACACCAGGTAAAAACCAAAGTTGGAGCGAAGAAGAAGCATTGCCTTCAATATAAGTTGGTAGCTGAGTTAAATCAGAGCCAGATTGTTGCTCAATTCTTGCCATAGTCCGAGGTATTTTATTTCCCTCAAGATGTAAAAATAAAAACAACCTAAGATGATCACGATAGTCCATCTCAAACCTTATACCTTCAAAAAACTCTATTCGTTGACCTCTTCTTAATCTATCTATATCAATTACAGTTTCTTTTATTGCATACGCAATCGCAGCCACCCACATAAATTTTCCAAAGACCCTAACTTCTTGTTTTGTAAATGCCTCAACTAAATTAACTGCAAACCTGAAGGCAAATATTTCGGTCATGGCTAGTGCGAAATTATCGGCGGCGTTTGCTTGTCCGTATAAGATGAACTCAATTTCATTTTGATCAACACTGTAATCTTGTTTGGAGAAGTCATGCGATTTGAATTTAGTCATGATGTATTCGTTGACATATAGCTCATCTCTCGCATTTAGTAAGATATTGCCCATATTTTTGAACAGCATATCAATTAAGTTAAAGGTAGAGTCAGATAAATCGTCTGTGTTGCCTCGGTCAATTGGGATTTCACTATCAGCAGCCTCAATATATTTAGATAGAATCTCTAATAGGTCATCATAACCTTCATTTGAATCGGCAATCCCATTTAAAAAATCATCTAAATCTTCATTCGCATCTTCTAAATTCTCATCCGCTTCATCCTCTTTGTCTTCCACTTCCTCAGATGATTTTTCATCGGTGCTTTTCATTTCTTCAATGCCGTCTTTTAAATGGTTAAAAGCTAGTAGGATATTTTGACTTCCTAGTTCGTGTGCCTCTCTTAGTTGACCTAATGTGGTTCCAAAAAATTGTGGCTGTTCTTGGTCAATCATCGTTCCTATAGCGTTAATTTTAGAACGCATCGCATCTGTGTGCTGGGCTGCTCCGTCATCAACGGCATCTTTACCAATTCGGATATACTCAAGCAAGGTTTCAAAAAACTCATCCTCAAAAACAAGCTTATCTAATTCATCTCTTGCTTCTCCAATCCCGCCTTCAGCCCCACTATAACCACTGCTATTATCTGAGTTGCTCATATTCCCTGCATCAATAGCATCAGAAAAGTCAACGTCTTCATCCACACTTGCTAACTCATCAGCAATATTTTGATTATGCACCCTAGCTTCTTCAATTAACGTTCGTGCATCTACAAGGAGTTCTCCAATTTCTCTGACGTCATTGTAAATACCCTCAGCTAGATTGCTTGCTCTTTCAATAAATTTGTCAGCATCTTCACTGTTCTTTTCACGTTCTTCCTTCTCCTCATCACTAAGGTCTTCATCACTTTCACTTTCCTCAGCTCGAATCTCTTTGTATCGCTCAAAATGATTTCTGACATCATCTAGATTATTAACATCTGGAAAGCTTGAACTACTTGAGTCTTGCACCTGTCCTGCATGCCCCTCGATAATATCTTTAGCCGCTCTTAACTTTTCTAGAGCTTCATCTAGTTTTTCCTCACGCTCTTCCAAGTCTTTTCGAATTTTCTTATGAACTTTGCTTAGTTTTGAAGCTTCTTCCATCGCACTTGAAATACCGAGTATGCCTTCAATCAATGCCTGCCCGACTTCAATTGGGGCTGAGTATTTCATTTCTTCAAGAACTTGGTGTTTAAAAATTTCCGAATGGGCCAGCATTCGCCCTTCATCAACGACGACATTCACTTCGCCTGATACTGGTTGTGGGGTGGAAAAGTGAAAAATATCGCCACTGCTTCCATCGACTGCTAAATGGTTTTCAAATACTTTTTGAAAGATTTCATTGGCTTCTTCTTGACCACCATCAGCTCCGAATAAACCGTAGCTTTTGACACCTTGGTCAAAGTTGGCCATTACCGAGCGGGCTGCAGCTCTTGCTGCTTGTTCTGTTTCCCTTTCAGCGACCATAATTCTCATATAATCAATTAGTACCGCGTTAAAAAGAAACAGGAGTAGAGTGATCATGATGGCGTAAATCGAAACGGCCCCATGTTCATCAAAAACGAGCTTATGGTAAGCTTTTTTTAACCATTTTTTCATTCCTCTACTCCTTCCTGATTTTCATCAATCATTTAATCACTAATTCTTATTGCTTCCTATTTTTTCAATATAAGAGCCAAACTCTCCAATTTTTCCGTAGAAATAGACGGCAAAATCAACATTTCTGATCCATTCCACTGGTTCTGTAATTGGCCTTTGGGACTGAGCTTTAATTTCTGTCACTCCAAAAAGATCGGTCACATAACTTGGGAATGATAAAGGCTGCTCGACGGTGACGACAATCGCGTTAAAACCAAAAAGTTGCGGTTTCATCTCCACCGTCACATTCCCTAAAGCAGCATCCTCTAGTTCGGGCCGCAATTTATCTGCTGCCCGGTTCGTGCCCACCGAGGGTATATTAAGAAAATCGAGAAAGCTAGCTTCGGCGGTTCTCCAATACAATCCATCCCCACCATCAAAGGTTGTATACGTACTGAATTCCCCTGTTTTTGGATCCATCTGACTATTCGTCCACGAGGAGGCCACTTGGTCGGCAATTTTATTCGCTTGATATTGCACGACCGATTTTTGATAAATAAATAGACTAAAAAAAATTAAGCACATCGTGATGATAAGAATAATAGGGAATAACATCGATGCTTCAATCGTAAAGACCCCTGACTGATCGTCTTTAAACCTTTTTAAACGTTTGTGAATCAACTCAGCCATGTGTCAAACAACCTTTCTTAATCAACAAAATTATCAATTGTATCATCACCAAATTCTAGTAAACCATCAATCCATTCCATAATTTGAGTTCTAAACAACAACGCAATGACAACAATAACGGCAATAATAAGCATGATTTCTAATGTCTGTAAGCCTTCCTCGTCGTTCCAAAAGTTTGTGAAAAAAGTTTTCATTGTTTCCATATGTGATTCCTCCTATTTTTTGGGTGATTGAATTTATTTACAAAATGGTTATTGCTGGATAGCCAACAATAATCATTACTGCAACGAAAATTAACATGAGTGGGAAAACGAGCTTAGATGAAGCTTCTTCCCCTTTTGTGCGGGAGATGTTTTTTCTTTTCTCCCATAAGTCATGTGATAGTTCACGTAAGGATAAGATTAAATCCTGACCGCCTTTGCGATAATTAAGTAAAACAGTGGTTGTGAAAATCGATACGTCTTGCATCGCACATTTTTTACTAAAGTCATTCATGACATCTGCAAATGGTTCATTACTTGTCAATTTGTTCACGACGACTCGTAGTTCTTCATATAATGGAGAATCATCGCCTCCATTTAACTCGACACAACGGATGAGTGCTTGTTGGACTGTTTCACCAGCATTAACAAGTAAAATGATTTTATTGACGACCTCTGGAAGCTCGAGTAAAATCCTTTGCTTTCTTATTTTTTCTTTATTCGAAAGCTGGTTCACTAACAGAACTGGAATTAAGATGGAGAAAAAGAGTCCTGCTCCAAACATAAAATGGTCGCCTTCTGATAAGAGCCCGAGCATCCCAGCCGCGAGCAAACAAAGGAGAACAACCGAAACGAGTTGAGTCATAAACATTCTCGTATGCTTATATGCCTCTCTAGTTCCATAAAGGCTAATCATTTTTCCTTGAATCGAGGATACTTGCGTATGCAATCGTTCTAGCAATCTAGTCTTATAGATGAGATGCAACGATATCGGTGCCATAAATTTCAATGGATATTGATCGCCAAATTCCTCAATGACTTCATCATATTGATTACGTGAGAGCACCGATAAGACAAAATAAATGACGACGATAATTCCAACGAGTATTCCATAAATGATCATGTCTATGCTCACACCTCAATTTTCATAATTCGTTGACTGAGCCAATACGAGAATAGCAACAAGCCTAAACAAATCGTCATAATAATTGGTCCGAGATTTTCCCACTGATAAAGCGGGTCCATATACTCGCCCGATGAATATCGCAAAAAGGCAACTAAGGCGATTGGCATCACCGATAAAATTCTTGATTCGAATTTTTTCTGGGCCATCATGACCTGTACCTCTTGTTGAATATCGACCTTTTCACTAATGACATCCGATGTACGCCGAATGACTTCAACCAAGTTCCCACCTGTTCGTTTACATGTAATAAACACATCGGCAAAATTTAAAATATCTTCTGAATCAGAACGGTTCGCAAAATCTTGAATCGCCCGCTCAATCGTTTCCCCATTCTCAATACGGCGATTAATAATTTCAAATTCGCGGATGATGTGCGTGTTAGGATCTGGGTAAAGCAGCCTTAAGTCACCGACCACTTCACGAAAGCTATTTTCAATCGACCTCCCTGCAGCAAGCGACGAAGATAAGGAGGCAATCGCTTCTTTAAACTGGAGATTCAGCTTTTCTTTCCGATTCATTTGTAATGCTTTCCTACGCATTTTTGGAAAGAAGAAGGCAAGGGAGCCGATGATTACAACCGCTATCCAACTTTCATAAAATAAATACCCAAGTAATCCTAAAACGGTAAAGGCTACAAGAAAATAGAAGATCCATTCCTTTTTAGACAAAAAGTATTTGGAATAATCAATCAAGTGACCTTCTACTTGCTTTGGTGCTCTCCGTTTATTCGCTTCCTCTCGAATTTCACGAGCTCGTTTCGCAAAGCTGCTTTCCGCTTTTAATTCCTTACCGTCAAATCCATCTTTCTCTCGTTTTTTCCGCTTGCGGACGGCATTAATGTAAACGACAACTAACCCGACTAAAAACAATATCAGAAATAGATCAAACATTTCTTCCTCTCACCTCCACTCTTACGAAACGACGATTCCGGCTTGACGCAATTTCGAATCAGAATGAAGCTTATTCCCTGTTGGCTTTAACGCTCCAATAATGTTGCCTTCCTCGTCCTCTCCCTCTTCTACAAATTCAAAAAGAGGATTTAATTGGATGTCGCCATTTTCAATTCCGACTAGTTCGGAAATGGAGACGACCTTACGTGAATGGTCACGTAATCTTGATAAATGAACCATAATATCAATCGCTGAATTAATTTGCTGACGAATGACTTGAACAGGTAAACTCGCTCCACTTAAGACCATTGTCTCTAAACGACTTAACATATCATTTGTCGAGTTGGCGTGCCCAGTTGATAATGAACCATCATGTCCTGTATTCATCGCCTGTAGCATATCAAGAGCCTCGGCTCCACGTACCTCCCCAACAATTACACGGTTCGGACGCATTCGAAGGGACGCACGGATTAAGTCGCGGATATTAATTTCGCCTCGTCCTTCTGTATTGGCATTTCTTGTTTCCAAACTAACAAGATTCGGTACTTGCTTAATTTGTAACTCAGCTGAATCTTCAATCGTAATGATTCGCTCATCCTTTGGAATAAAGTTAGATAAGACATTTAAGAAAGTTGTTTTACCTGAACCTGTTCCTCCCCCAATAAAGATATTGTATTTAGCTCGGACAAGCTTCTCTAAAAAATCAGCGACCTCATCAGAAAGAGCCCCTTTTTCAATTAAGTCTTCAATCATTAATGGCTTTTCAGGGAACTTCCGAATCGTAATAACCGGTCCTTTTAAAGCAATCGGTGGTAACACAACGTTGACACGGGAACCATCTTGAAGCCTTGCATCGACAATTGGTGAAGACTCATTAACGACTCGGTCAACTTTTGAGACAATCGCCTGAATGATATCCTCAAGCTTTTGTTTACTCTCAAACTTCATATCAACCTGACTCACTTCCCCATTGCGCTCGATAAAAATCTCTTCATGGTTGTTGACCATAATTTCGGTAATCGACTTATCATCAATTAACGGCTGCAAGACATCATAACCACGAAAAGAATGGTAGATACGCTCAACAATCCATTTCATCTCGGCTGACTTTAAGCGATGCTCCTCGGCATAATCAAATACCGCCGCTTCGATATAATCAACCAGCTCATCATTCGGAATCGAATGCATGAGATCCAATGATTCACGCAGCTTGGCAACGAGTTCTTTAATTACTTTATCTTCAACCAATCGAGACACCTTCCTGTTCTTGCTCAATTAATCCTTTAGTAATCGTGATCAGCTCCTGATTGTAATGAGGATCATGGAAAATTTGCTGTGTATCGGCTATTTGTGACCAAGATGGAACATTCGGTAAATACCCACGCACAGGGAGATGATACGTTTGAAAGGATGGCTGCAATTGTCCATTAAAACGGTTCATGATAATCGTCGTTTGCTCTTCAATCCCATTTCCTGAACCAAACAAATCATCGAAGTGTTCAAACAGCACTTTCGTTTTATGAAAACTTTGCAAGTCATTGTTCATCATCCAAATGATTTGGTCAGCACTTTCGATTGCCGCTTTTGTTAATGACGTAATCGAGCTATCTAAGTCAATTACGATATAATCATACTGTTCGGTTTCAACTAAAGCCTTAATCAGTACTTTTGTTTCATCTTCTGTTATTTCTTGTAATTCAATTGGACTAGGGAGTAAATCAAAATAATCAACCTTTGTATGCTGATCATACTTTTTTAATTTTTCGATCTTAGCTAGCAATTCATTTGGCTTTGCTTTAAGGTAATAAAAAATTTGTAAAGATGGTTTATCTTCACTTGAGGTAAAATAAAGGCTTGTTGAATTAAGTAGTTCTAAATTTAAATAAAAGACACTTTTATTCGTTAAAGCGAGCTGACGACTCACATTAACAGCAAAGGTTGTTTTCCCTGACCCACCTACTGGAGAATAAACCGCCAATACCTTTGTTTTAATAGAACCTGAGCCCGTTTTAGTTGGTGATTGATGCTGTTCGTAATAGAGCGATAAAATATCCGAGATCACTTGATTTAAAGGTTGGTATTTAAAAACACTGGTCTCTTGCTCAGCTACCTGCTTTTTGTCCTCGACTAACGAAACGAGTAAACCATCAAAAAGGAGAGAATCAAACTGAATCCGGATCTGTTCATTGACCACAAGTATGTCCACATGGGCACCACTGTTTAAATATTTGAGAACACTATCGTTTGAAGAAAAGAACTTCACATCAAATTTCGACTTCATATTCGATGAAATGATATACTCCCCAAAAGAAGATAAATAGATGGAATCTTGATCTGCCACTACAAGCTTTAATTTCTTCATTCTGAATCACCTGCTTCATTTACATTTATATTTGATTTGTCCTGCACCAAAAGACATGTTTGTTTTTTTCATTTGTCATTTTATACAAATCTTATAATCTAAATGGTATTTTACTAAATTCATCATCAAAATTGCGTAAAAACCCCAAAAACAGGGTATTTCTCCTATTCTTACAATCACTAGCTCCCTTCTCATTTCTTCCATATTCGTTATTAACTCAATCGCCTGAACTATTGCTATGACAGCTACGAAACCGCTTCAATACATATTAATTCATACATATAAGAGAACACATAAATACATATTTTCACATTTTTAACTTTTAAAAATATAGTAACTTCTGGGACATTTACCCTAATTTCGTCATATAAATCCAGGTATTTAATGGTTGTTTACCGCATCATTTTTTTAAAGACACTTAAAAAGAATGAGTAAATTGGATTTTTTTTCAATTAAGGGACGAAATTTTTTTCATTATCAACATACCGAACGACATAATTTGACAAGTATCTACACGGTTTCTTTACTCCTTTCCCTTCTTAAATGGTCTCCATCGTGCTTTTAGTCTAGAGTCATCGCCTCGTTTTATGTTTTTATTGAAAATTCTAAAAGAACATTCTAGACTTTTTTTGAAGATTACTAGTCTTTATGGTATGATTCATTGTGCGTTTAACAAAAACATTCCATTAACTTAAATATGCCTATGCAGTATTTACCCCTATTTCAAAAAATCAATCCCATTATTTTCAATTTTTTCGATATTTTTAAAGTTTGTTTTTCATAATTAGGATTCAATTCCTTTTTCAATAGATAAACGATTTAGAATGGAGGAAGATCATTGAAGTGTAAAAAATGTCAAACACCATTAAAAGAAGGTGCTGCCTTTTGTCCTGAGTGTGGGGAAAAGGTGGAACCTACCGCGACGAGTAAAGAAATGGAAGAAAAACAATCTGAGGAAAAAAAGCCATTTTGGACAATGAAAGTGATTACGATTGTCGCAATTCTTGGATTACTATTGGCGACAACGATAACCTTTTATATTCTAGGTTCGCAATCGATTGACCCAGAGCAAACGGTCGCTGATTTTCAAAATGCGATTTTAAACGAGGATGATGAGTTAGTTGCCCAATTATTAGATCCAACAATATCCGATTGGAATTATTCACGAGCTGATGCCGAAGCTTTAATTAAATACTTAAATAAAAATGAAAATGACCGTGAATATTTGTTTGAAGCATTAGAAGCCCAAGCCAAAGCTTTTGCGAATGGTGATCGCAATACCGCTCTTTCAGCCTCACTCCTTAACAATGGGCAAGGCTCACTAGGAATGACTCAAGAAGGGAAAAAGTGGTTCATTTTTGATGATTACCGTATTAAAATTAGCCCACTTTATTTAACCATTTATGTCAATGAAGATGAAGCCACCTTGACTATTAATGGCCGCGAACAAGTAGCTTCAACAACCGCTGATGAAGAAATCCAATTCGGGCCCGTAAGTCCAGGGACCTATGAAATGGAAGCGATTATCGAAGGTCGTTATGTTGACGCCACTGTAACCGAGACTTTAGACCTTTTTCAAGTCGGTAGCTTTGAACAAACGGTAAACATTGATTTTGATATTGCCAATGTAAAAGTAACGACAAACTATGATGACACTGTCGTCTACATTAACGGACAAGAAACCGATTATGTCGTCGGAACAACTGAAACAGACATAGGAAGGCTTCCACTTGATGGAACAGCAAAATTAACGTTTGAACGGACATTCCCTTGGATTACGATGACATCAGATGAAGTTGATGTGGATGATGAATTTATTAACTACAACAAATTTGTTGCCATGCCTGATGAAGAAATGGAAAAGGTTATGGATATGCTCAATGAAAACTGGGAGCAAATGCTCGAATCGTTAGTAGATGGAAATATCGATCAAATGGTCTATGCCTCAGACGACTACAAAGACAGAATTCAAGATGAGTATGAAAAGATCGCTACATCAAGAAATGATTATGAATACACTTTTTTAACAGCAAAGTACATTAAAGAAACACTTGAACAGCCTGAATTTAATCCACAATCAGATCGTTATGAATTAACCGTTCGAGTCGAATATGCCTATGAGGAACCAGATGCTAAAACATATGCGATTTTACGAGAAGGCGATGTGAATCGAACTGGCTATGAAATGCTTACTTATTACGACGAAGAATCCGAACAATGGTTAGTTGAAGATTATAGTGTCGGTCATTTCTTCATTCAAAGTTCAACCCATACTATTGAATTTGAATTTAATGAAAGCTCCTCTTCAAATGAGGAAGAAGAAGCTGACGAAGATGCTGAGTCTGAGGAAACTGAAGACGAGGCCGAAGAAGAATAACGACATTAACAAATATAGGAAAGATGAGAGCCGGTTTGAGCTCTCATCTTTTTTTCGTTGCTGGGATGAATGAGGATTGGCACTTTAATTTTTGATTGAGTGGCTTTTCATTTCTTATTCGGCGGGATTCGTACCCTAATCTTTGACTCAGTGGCTTTTCATTTCTTATTCCTCCTTTTTTTGTCTCCATCTGCCTTTGGATACCTCTTTTCCCTTCTCTCTCCTCCTTTTTTTGTCTCCATCTGCCTTTGGATACCTCTTTCCCCCTCCTTCTCCTCCTTTTTTGGTCTCCATCTCATCTGCCTTTGGATGCCTCTTTCTTATTCGCCATTATTCGTACCCTACTCTCTGACTCCACCGTTTTTCATTACCAATCTTCTCTTTTCCGCAATCGGCCGGCTGATTTCACCAAACAACATACAAAAAACACCTAGTCCTTCATTAGACTAAGTGTCTTTCTCATTTACATGGTATTGATAACTTGGCATTTGGCGTCTTAGGGCCGATTTTAAGGCTTTGATTTGTTGATTCTTTTCATCATCATTTACACTTTGTGGGATATCAACATGTACATAGACATGACTTCCGACAATAAAACAAAACCCGGAGTAAATTCTGTATGGTTTTCGATGATGTCTATTATTTCTTCTTTATCATCACCTAAACTCCGTTGTAATCGAGTAGCACTTTTATAACTTAAAGCTGTTTGTCCATAAGGCGATTGTTTGTTGATTCTGTTATGTTTCAACGGTCCGGGACCAAATAATGTATGAGTAATATCTTGAACTGTGACTGTTTTTTCTTCCATACCAGTTGATTGCACCTGTGGAGACTGTGGATCCGTACAGCCAACAAGTCCAAATATGACGCCCAAAATGAGCAACGATAAAACGTGCTTTTTCATTTTATTGCACCTCCAATGGTAAACACTAACGTCTACTATTAGAGTGCCCGATTGCCAAAAGACCTTTCATGTCAAAAATGACCAAAACCGATTTCGTCCTTCAACCACACCGAATTCTCCGCTAAGTCTCAATTGAATTAGCTCATTAATATTAAAACTGCTCTTGCTCTACATAAAGCATTGCCGAATTCGGTTTGTTTGGAACATCGTGACAATGGCGGCAGCGTGGTTCATAAGCCTCTGATGCTCCAACGAGAACGACTGGGTCATGATAAGAAGCCGGATTGCCATTTAATAAACGTTGCGTTCGGCTTGCTGGAGCTCCACAAGAAGCACAAACGGCTTGAAGCTTTGTCACTTCCTCAGCTAAAGCTAATAGTGGTTGAATCGGTCCAAATGGTTCCCCCCGAAAATCTTGATCTAAACCAGCGCAGATGACACGAATACCTTGATTTGCTAACTGCTGACATACTTGAATGATCTGCTCGTCAAAAAATTGAATTTCGTCAATCGCAACGACTTTTACATCGGCCTCGATTTCCTCGATAATGTCGACTGATTTTGAAATAGGCATCGCAACCACTCTTGTTCCATTATGAGAAACAACCTCATCATCACTGTATCGATTATCAATTTTTGGTTTAAAAACTTGGACTTTAATTTTACCGAAAGTTACTAAACGGACACGACGGATTAACTCCTCGGATTTCCCCGAAAACATACTGCCACAAATAACCTCGATCCAACCTTCTCGCTTTAACATGTTAAACTCCCACCTTACCGTACATTCTTTTTACTGCTTGTCCTTCTATCTTTAAACAGATCCACCTAGACATTTTCTAAATGGAACATATGTATATGAGTTAATTCCCGAATAAAGGATGTGATTGAGCATAAAATATCGACCTTAAAAGTGAAAAAAACAGGCAAGAGATTAACGCTTGCCTGTTCTTCTTAAAATTACTTAAGGTTATATTTTTTCTTAAAGCGGTCAACACGGCCACCAACATCAGTAAGTTTTTGCTTACCAGTGTAGAATGGGTGTGAATCTGCACTAATCTCAACCTTTAATAATGGGTATGTGTTTCCATCTTCCCATTCGATTGTTTCTGCAGATCCTTTTGTAGAACCACTTAGAAATTTGAAACCTGTGCTTGTATCCATGAATACTACTTTTTGGTAGTTAGGATGAATGCCTTGTTTCATATCTTTCATCTCCTTTTGCCCTGAATCTCTTCGAAACAGAGTTAATCACACATGACGAAATTATATCAATGTGACACGCTTTTTGCAACATAGTTTTTTCGAAAAAAACGAAATGGAAACGTTTATTTCTTTAAGCGAATTAATTTCCACTCAAAATACCGCTATTTATAAGGTTTGGCGAGCTATTAGCCGTAGCAAGATAATTTAAATTCCCACTATTTTCTACGGCTTTGACCGCTCATATCTTTTTCCATCTCGTCAAAAAATTCTTCGTTCGTTTTTGTGTCACGTAAACGACGGATAAATTTATCAACAAAATCAGGAGTATCATTCATTGTTTTACGAATAGCCCAAAGCTTATCAAGCTGATCTTTTGGCATAAGCATCTCTTCTTTTCTTGTGCTTGAACGACGAATATCGATCGCTGGGAAAATACGACGCTCCGCAATTTTACGGTCAAGATGCAACTCCATATTTCCTGTTCCTTTAAATTCTTCAAAAATCACATCATCCATACGTGAACCTGTTTCCACTAAAGCCGTTGCTAAAATCGTTAAGCTTCCACCTTCTTCAATGTTTCTTGCTGCCCCGAAGAAACGTTTTGGACGGTGGAATGCTGCTGGGTCAATCCCCCCTGATAATGTTCTTCCGCTCGGTGGGATGACTAAATTATAAGCTCTTGCTAAGCGTGTTATACTATCCATTAAAATGACGACATCTTTGCGGTGTTCAACTAAACGCATTGCCCGCTCTAAAACAAGTTCTGCCACTTTAATATGATTTTCTGGGACTTCATCAAACGTTGAGCTCACGACTTCTGCCTTTACTGAGCGTTCAATATCCGTTACTTCCTCAGGACGTTCATCAATGAGAAGGACGATTAACTCAACATCAGGATGATTATCAGCAATACTATTGGCCACTTCCTTCATTAAAGAAGTTTTCCCTGCTTTTGGAGGAGCGACGATTAAGCCACGTTGTCCAAAACCAACTGGAGAAATCATGTCAATTATCCGAGAAGATACTCGGCCTGGCTTTGACTCAAGATTGACTTTCGTCTCTGGATAAAGGGCCGTTAGTGCAGGAAAATGCGGACGCTCTTTAGACGTTTCAGGTGCTTCACCATTTACAGCTTCAACATGGAGCAAACCATGGTAGCGTTCATTTTCTTTTGGTGGACGAACCTTCCCTGATACTTTATCTCCATTTCTCAAGTCAAAACGGCGGATTTGTGAAGCGGAAATATAAATGTCTTCTGAACTCGGACGATAATTAATCGGTCTTAAGAACCCAAACCCTTCCGATTGAATAATTTCTAAAACACCCTCCATAAACATTAGGCCGTCTTGCTCTGCTTGTCCTTTTAAAATGGAAAAAATTAATTCTTTTTTTGTTAATTTACTGTAATACGAAACCTTAAATTCTCTAGCAAGCTCATAGAGTTCTTTCAGTTTCATACTTTCTAATTCTGTGATATGGACTCCCATAATTACACCACGTTTCTATAATAATAAAGATACAAAAATGATCAGAAAAAAATAAATAATAACTATATCTTATCTTTTTTCTAAAGGAAATTGGTTGATTATACTTGAGTAATAACCCTTCAGTAGTAATGGAGGTTTTTGAGAAGTATTATTTGGGTGAGATTTGTCTTCATGTTTATTCAAAAAACAATCTCGCTCTTTTGCGAAGGTCTGCCGTTGTATTTTCTAAATGACTTGCCCTAATATCGATAACATTATCTTATTTTAACCATACTTAAGCAAATTATTCAATATATCTTTTGTGGTAATTTCCGATAACCGTGCTTGCTTTGTTAAGAAAAAAACCGACAAAGCTCTAAATGGACTTTGCCGATCTTCTCAAACAAAAGCTTCTTTATCCTTTTAACGAATTACTAGATCTGGTTTCTTTTTCATACTATGAGTACCATCAATAAAACGAACGGTTCCTGATTTTGCTCGCATTACTAAAGAAGATGTTGTCGCAGAACTTCCTTTATACATTACACCTTTAAGAAGTTCGCCATCTGTTACACCTGTAGCAGCGAAAATACAATCGTCACCACGGACAAGATCATTTAATTGAAGGACACGGTTGACATCTTCAATGCCCATCTTTTTACATCTTGTTAGTTCTTCATCCGTTTGTGGCAACAAACGGCCTTGGAAGTCCCCTCCCAAGCATTTTAGAGCAACAGCAGCAATGACTCCTTCTGGGGCTCCGCCAGAACCTAACATAATGTCCACGCCCGTATCATCAAAAGCTGTATTGATGGCCGCTGCCACGTCGCCATCAGACAAAAGTTTAATTCGTGCACCGGCATCACGAACCTCTTGAATGATTTTTGCATGACGCTCACGATTTAGGATCGTTACGACTAAATCTTGAATGTCTTTATTTTTGGCTTCAGCCACAGCTTTAAGGTTATCCATAACAGAAGCATCAAGACTAACCTTTCCAACCGACTCTGGTCCGACTGCAATCTTTTCCATATACATATCTGGTGCATGCAAAAGGTTACCGTGATCAGCCACAGCAAGAACTGCTAAGGCATTCCATTGGCCAGCTGCTACAATGTTTGTTCCTTCTAATGGATCAACAGCTACATCCACACGTGGCCCATAGCCGTTCCCTAATTTTTCACCGATATAAAGCATCGGAGCTTCGTCCATTTCGCCTTCACCGATGACGACTGTTCCTTTCATTGGAATCGTATCAAACACATCACGCATCGCCTCTGTAGCGGCTCCGTCTGCAGATTCTTTCTCTCCACGTCCCATCCACCTTGCTGACGCTAATGCAGCTGCTTCTGTTACTCGAACTAGTTCCATCGAAAGGCTTCTTTCCATTCTTGTTTCTCCCCTTTTTCTTTATTATTTAATATTGCTGTTCTTCTCATAGTTAGCACTTCAAATTAAACCCTAGTTTTTTACTTGATCCATTTCTTCATTTGTCATCTTTTCACGCCAAATTTTAGCTCCAAGACCTAAAAGTTTCGCTTCTAAATCCTCATATCCACGGTCCACATGCTCTAAGCCTGTTAATTCGGTAATTCCATCCGCCATTAAACCAGCAACAACTAAAGCCGCCCCTGCTCTAAGGTCGCTTGCTTTCACCTTCGCTCCTTGAAGCTCTGTTTTACCATTTATAATCGCAGAACGTCCCTCTACCTTGACATTTGCACCCATTCGACGCAATTCATCAATATGTTTAAAGCGGGCATTATAAATCGTATCGGTAACGAGGCTTGTCCCCGCAGCTTGTGTTAAAAGACTTGTAAACGGTTGTTGCAGATCGGTTGGAAATCCTGGATAAACAAGCGTCTTAATGTCGACACCTACTTTGTCAGCAATTCCAGAAATTTCGACTTGATCATCGCGAACATCCACACTCACATTCATTTCTCGTAATTTCGCAATTAAAGACTCGACGTGATAGGGAATAATATTATCAACCGTCACACGCTGCCCCATTGCTGCTGCTAAAATCATATAAGTTCCTGCTTCAATTCGATCTGGGATAATAGAATGACGGCAGCCTTTTAAAGAATCCACACCGTCAATACGGATTACATTTGTTCCGGCCCCTTTAATTCTTGCTCCCATATTCGTTAACAATGTCGCAACATCGATAATTTCAGGCTCTTTTGCTGCATTTTCAATAATTGTTTGCCCTTTAGCTCGAACCGCGGCAAGCATAATATTAATTGTCGCACCAACACTGACAACATCTAAATAGATTTTCGCTCCAACAAGCTCATCGGCACGCAAATAAATCGCACCTTGTTCATTTGTCACCTTTGCCCCAAGTGCTTCAAAACCTTTGATATGCTGATCGATTGGTCTTGGTCCTAAATTACAACCACCTGGTAAACCAATAACTGCCTTTTTAAACTTACCGAGCATTGCCCCCATTAAGTAATAAGAAGCGCGAAGTTTTTTAACTCGCCCATTTGGTAAAGGCATCGCAAACATTTTTTCTGGGTTAATCTTAATTTCACGCTCGGCTAAATCGACCTCTCCTCCAATTTCTCGCAACAATTCTGCTAGAAGATCGACGTCTGAAATCGCTGGAACATTATCAATTGTTACAGTCGAATCGGCTAAAATCGCGGCTGGAATTAACGCTACCGCACTATTTTTTGCACCACTTATTTGAACGGTCCCTTCTAATGGAAGGCCACCTTGAATCATCAATTTATCCATAATCGCATCCCTTCTATGCCTGCAAACGGAATATGTACGACATTCTTTTCACACTTATTTCCATTATAACCATTTGCATGAAAAAGTAACGAATGACATATGTCTTCTTTTATTTTTTTCATAAAATAAGCTTATCATGTTTTTAAGGAGTAAGGATGTAAAATTTTATGAGTCCTTCGTCATCTTTTTAGTATAACAAAGCAAGCTTTATTA